>JAENWQ010000015.1 GCA_016649855.1 Actinomycetota bacterium
GAGCGAGAGCGACCGGGAACATGGGAGCGAGAGCGACCGGGAACATGGGAGCGAGAGCGACCGGGAACATGGGAGCGAGAGCGACCGGGAACATGGGAGCGAGAGCGACCGGGAACATGGGAGCGAGAGCGACCGGGAACAAGAGCTGGAGGGAGCGTAATGGTCACCCCGGAGAGGAAGATCATCGAGGCCATCCTGCTGCTGGCGGACGAGCCGGTGGCTGCTCGCCTGATCGGCGAGGTCCTCGAGCGGCCAAAGTCCGAGATCGAAGCGATCCTGGGCGGCCTGGCTGAGGAATACCGGGACGAGGACAGGGGGTTCGTGCTCCGCGAGGTCGCCGGAGGCTGGCGCCTCTACACCGACCCGGAGTGTGCCCCGTGGCTCGAGAACTTCGTGACCCGCCACACCCACTCCCGCCTGACGGGGGCGGCCCTCGAGGTCCTCGCGATCGTCGCCTACCGCGGCCCGATATCGAGGGTCCAGATCGCCGACATCCGGGGCGTGGACTCGGATGGGGTGGTCAAGACCCTCGAGCAGAGGAGCTTGATCGTCGACGTCGGCCACGACACCGGACCCGGGTCGCCTGTCCTGTTCCGAGTTTCGGACGAGTTCCTCGAACGGATGGGGCTCCGCTCGGTCGACGAGCTCCCGCCGCTCAGGGAGTTCATGCCCGACGCGGAGGCCGTCGAGGAGATGGAGCTCAAGCTCTCTCCAAACGCCTAGTCTGGGCTACATGACCCCCGAAGCCCCCTCAGAGGGCGAACGACTCCAGAAGGTCCTGGCCAAGGCCGGCGTGGGCTCGCGCCGTGCGGTCGAAGAGATGATCGCCGCCGGCCGGATCAAGGTGAACGGGGTCAAGGCGGTCCTCGGCCGCCGGGTCGATGCGTCGAAGGATGTAGTTGAGGTTGATGGTTCGCGCGTGCCGCTCGGGGCGGACCTCCGCTATTACATGCTCAACAAGCCGGTAGGCGTGGTGTCGACCGCGGACGATCCCGAGGGGCGGCCGACCGTGCTCGACTACGTCGAGGTTCCGGACCGCCTCTGGCCGGTCGGGCGGCTCGACATCGAGACCGAGGGTCTGATCATCCTCACGAACGACGGCGACCTCACCCATCACCTCACCCACCCGAGCTTCGAGGTTCCGCGCACCTATCTCGCCGAGGTCAAGGGGTCGGTCAAGGAGCGGACGCTCCGGGCCCTCGCCCGGGGGGTCGATCTGGAGGACGGCGGCACCGCCCCCGCCCAGGTCGATCTGCTCGACCGGATGGCGGGCTCGGCCCTGATCGAGATCACGATCCACGAGGGCCGGAACCGGCAGGTCCGCAGGATGTTCGAGGCCGTCGGCCACCCGGTCGTGCGACTGGCTCGCACCGCGGTGGGCCCGGTTAGGCTCGGACGGCTCAAACCCGGTGACCTGAGGCGATTGTCGCCCGAGGAGGTGCGCTCGCTCTACCGGGCGTGCGGCCTCTGAGGTACCCGATCAGTTGCTGACTTGTAGATAAATCGATATTCGATAGCGGATGGGAGACATAGGGTGGGCGAACGTCGCCTGAGGGCCCTGCGTGGAGCCACGACCGTGGCGGCGGACGACGCCGGACAGATCGTCGCTGCGACGGTAGAGCTCCTCGACGAGATGATGGCCCGTAACGAGGTCGCTCACGACGACCTCGTGAGCATGATCTTCACGACCACGCCCGACCTCCACGCGGAGTTCCCCGCGCTCGGAGCCCGGAAGGCGGGGATCTCCGACATCCCGCTTCTCTGCTCCCAGGAGATCGACGTTCCGGGTGCGGTCGAACGCTGCATCAGGTTGCTGGTTCATCTCTACACCGACCGGGATCGCTCGTCCCTGAAACACGTGTACCTGGGCGACGCTCGCCAGCTGCGCACCGATCTGCCGGAGTGACTCATGGCAGATGAAGCTCGGGTAAGCGAACGGGTCGCCGTCCTCGGTACGGGTCTGATCGGGGGCTCGTTCGCCCTGGCCCTCGCGGCCGCGGCCCCGGATGCGGTGATCGTTGGGCACGACCCCGACGCCAGTGGCCTCGCGGCCGCGCTCGAGCGGGGGGCGATCCACGAGGCGGCCGCCACCCCTGAAGCCGCGGTCGCCGGCGCGTCGCTCGTCGTCCTGGCGATGCCGGCAGATCTCATCCCGGGCACGTGCCGGGCGCTCGCTGATCACGTCCCTCCGGATGCGGCGGTGACCGACGTAGGCAGCGCCAAGCTCGACGTCGTCGGGGCCGGGGAAGAGGCCTTCGGCGGCCGGTTCGTCGGCGGCCATCCGATGGCCGGTTCCGAGCGCCACGGCTTCGATGCCGCCGACGGGGCTCTGTTCGGCGGCGCGTGGTGGATCCTCACACCGACCGAGCGGACCTCATCCGGCGCTTACTCGCGGGTCCGCGACCTCGTCAGGTCCCTGGGGGCGCTGCCGGTGGCCCTCGCTCCTGCGATCCACGACGGGTTGATAGCCAGGCTCAGCCACGTTCCCCAGCTCGCCGCCAGCGCGCTGGTCGCCACCGCCGCCGCGGGCGGCGATGGCGAGAAGCTGCTGGGCCTCGCCGCGGGTGGATTCCGGGACGTCACGAGGATCGCCGCCAGCAGCCCCGACCTCTGGGTCGCCATCCTCCGGTCGAACCGCGCCGCCGTCCTCGACGGCCTCGGGGGTCTGAGGAACAGCCTCGAAGACGTCGAAGACATGATCTCTGGCGAGCGCTGGGACGACCTGCACGCGTATCTGGCCGAGGCGAGGACCGCGCGGCTCGAGCTGTTCGCCCGCCCGGATCTCAAGGGCGAACCGGTCACGCTCGCCCTGCCGGTACAGGACCGTCCCGGCCTGCTCGCCGAGGTAACGACCGCCGCCGGGCGACTGGGCGCCAACATCGAGGATCTCCGGATCATCCACTCGACCGAAGGTGGCCGGGGGCGCCTCGAGATGGTCATCGCGGGGGCCGAGCGCGCGGCCGCGCTGGCGGAGGAACTCAGGGGGCTCGGGTATCGCGTCGAAGAGCTGCCCCCGGGGGTCGAGGACTATGGCTGAGGTGATCTCGTGATCTTCAAGAAGGCCTCGGCTACACCCCCGTTGCGGGGCAGGGTCCGGGTCCCGGGAGACAAGTCCATCTCACATCGCGCCCTGATCATCTCGGCTCTGGCCGAAGGGAGATCGGTTGCGACCGGGGTCAACACCGGCGACGACGTCATGGCGACGGCGCGGTGTCTCACCGCGTTGGGAGCGTCTGTGACGATGGATATCGGGCGCTCCCGGGCGACGATCGAATCACCCGGTTTGGACTCGCTGGCCGAGCCGGCCGGCGTCCTCGACTGCGGCAACTCGGGGACCGCGATCAGGATGCTCCTGGGCGTGTGCGCCGCGGTCTCCGGACAGTCGGTGCTCACCGGAGACGAGAGCCTAAGGAGACGCCCGATGCTGAGGGTGGTCTCCCCGCTGAGGCAGATGGGTGCCCGTATCGACGGGCGGGACCACGGGAACCTCGCGCCGCTCACGGTTCGCGGGGCCGGCCTCGAGGGGATCGATCTCGAGACGACGGTCGCTTCGGCCCAGGTGAAGACCGCGATCCTCCTGGCGGGCCTCGGGGCCTCGGGGCGGACCACGGTTACCGAACCGGTACTCAGCCGCGATCACACCGAGCACATGCTCGAAGCCTCCGGGGTCGCGGTGGCCAAGGACGGGCTTTCGGTCTCGGTCACCGGCGGTGCTCGTCCGGTTCCACGCGAGTGGTCCGTGCCGGGAGATCCATCGGCCGCGATGTTCCTCGTCGTCGCCGCGCTCCTGGTACCGGGCTCCGAGATCACGATCGACGACGTCGCCATCAACCCGATCAGGACCGCGGCCTTCGAGGTCCTCGCCGCCATGGGCGCCGATATCGAGGTGACGCCGGGCGGCGACTCCGGGGGAGAGCCCACCGGGACCGTGCGAGCCGCTCACTCCGAGCTGCGGGGCATCGCCATCGACCCCGCGCAGGTACCAGCGTTGATCGACGAGGTTCCGGCCCTCTGCATCGCGGCGGCGGCGGCCGATGGCGAAACGACGCTACGGGGGGCGGCCGAGCTGCGGGTCAAGGAGTCCGACCGCATCTCGTTGATGGCCTGCGGATTGGTGGCCCTCGGGGTCACGGTCGAGGAGTTCCCCGACGGGCTCGCGATCCGAGGCCGCGCGGGTGGCGGATTCACCGCCGGAGGGGACATCCAGTCGGGTGGCGATCACCGCATCGCGATGGCGTTCGCGGTCGCGGGCCTGATCGCGCGCGAGAAGGTCCGGGTGCAGGGTTGGTCGTGCGTGGAGACTTCCTTCCCCGGGTTCCTCGACGTGGTGGGAGAGGCGCAGGCAGGATGATCGTGGCCATCGACGGACCCGCCGGCGCGGGGAAGAGCACGGTCGCCAGAGCGGTGGCCCATGCGCTCGGCTTCACATACCTCGACACCGGCGCTCTCTACCGGACGGTCGCTCTCGCCGCCCTGGAAAAGGGCGTCGATCCTGGTGACGGTCGGGCCTTGGGAGACCTGGCCGCAGCGACCGCCATAGAACCGAGCGGTGATCGGGTGCTGATGGGCGCCCGGGACGTGACGGAGCGGATCAGGGAGGCGGACGTGACCGAGTTGGTATCGGTGATCTCCGCCCACCCCGAGGTGCGGGGGGCTCTCCTGCGGCTGCAACAGAAGGCGGCCGGCTCCGGGGACATCGTGATCGAAGGCCGGGACATCGGAACCGCGGTCGCGCCGGGTGCCCCGGTGAAGATCTTCCTCACCGCCTCGCCCGTCGAGCGAGCCAAACGGCGCGCCGCCCAACTCGGTCTCCCTCTCGACGATGCCACCCTGAAAGAGCTGACCGAGGATCTCGTGGAGCGCGATCTTGCCGACGCGACGAGACCATCCTCGCCCCTGACCAAGGCGCCCGATGCGACCGAGGTGGACACGACCGACATGTCGCGGGACGCCGTGGTGGAGGCGATCGTCGCTCGCGCCAGGGCCGCCGGCGCGGGGATAGGCCGATGACCGAGCCTCTCACCACCGGGTTGCCCGTCGTGGCTGTGGTCGGACGCCCGAACGTCGGGAAGTCGTCGCTCGTGAACCGCATCCTCGGTCGCCGGGAGGCGATCGTCGAGGAGATGCCCGGCGTCACCCGCGACAGGAGGAGCTTCGCGGCCGATTGGGCCGGCCGCAGCTTCGAGTTGATGGATACCGGCGGCCTCGAGCTCGGGGCCGAGGGCCTCGATGCCCGTGTCGCCGAGCAGGCGGAGCTGGCGATCGAGACCGCCGACGTCATCGTTCTCGTCGTCGACGGCCAAGCCGGGGCGACCCAGGACGATCATGAGGTTGCCAAGATCCTGCGCCGCACCGACAAACCCGTCTTGGTGGCAGTGAACAAGATCGACGATCCCAAGGACGAACCGATGGCGGCGGAGTTCTTCCGGCTGGGTGTCGGCGAGGTCTACCCGCTCTCGGCCCTCCACGGCCGCGGCTCGGGCGATTTCCTGTCCGCGCTGACCGCCGTGCTTCCCGAAGAGGGGCACCTCGAGGACGACGCGTGGGCCTCGGTCGCGATCGTGGGCCGCCCCAACGTCGGGAAGTCCTCGATCCTCAACTCGCTCCTGGGCCAATACCGCTCGATCGTCGACGAGGTCCCCGGTACCACGAGGGACCCGGTCGACTCATATCTCTCATTTCCTCCGGCGCTGGATGCGCCCGACAAGGCCCGCCGTCTCAAGATCATCGACACCGCCGGCATGCGCAAGGAGGTGCGGATCGAGGACCCCGTCGAGTACTTCAGCTTCCTGAGGTCTCGTCGCACGATGTCCCGCGTCGACGCCGCCGTGCTCGTGGTTGACGTTCACGAGGGGGTTACCGGCCACGATCAGAGGATCGCTCAGGAGATCCTCGAAGCGGGCAGAGCGTGCGTGGTCGTGCTCAACAAATGGGACCTGTCTCCGGAGGAGGACTCCGACCGCCGCCGTCTGGAGCAGGACGTCCGCGACAAGCTCCGGTTCGTGCCGTGGGCGCGGGTCGTGAGGACTTCGGCGCTCACCAAGAGGGGGGTCGAGAAGATCCTTCCCGCGGTCGAAGCCGCGGTAAACAGCCACAGGCTCCGTCTCCCGACATCCGAGGTCAACAAGATCATCCGGGATGCTCAGATCAGAAGACCGCACCCGAGGACGCAGGGGAAATCGGTACGGATCCTGTACGCGGTCCAGGCCCGCACCGCGCCTCCGATGATCATCGTGTTCAGCACGGGCCGGGTGGAGGAGAACTATCTCCGCTACCTGGACCACCGCGTCCGCGAGGTCGAAGCGTTCGGAGGCAGCCCGATCCGCTTCCAGGTGCGACGAAGAACCCGACGAGACCTGGACAGTTAGGATGAACAAACGGGACGTGGCGCAGCTTGGTTAGCGCACTGGTCTGGGGGACCAGGGGTCGCCGGTTCAAATCCGGCCGTCCCGACCAGCGATTCGCCTCGACGAATCGCAGAACAAGAAGGGTGAAGAGATGAGCCTGTCGGCCTCGGCGCTGCCGGAGGACGGTGTCTCAAGCCGGATCCTCACGGTGCCGAACGTGCTCTCGCTCCTCCGGCTTCTGACCGTTCCGGTCTTCCTGTGGTTGTTCACCCACGGCGAGGAGAACGTTGCGGTCGTGATCTACGCGGCCGGCGCGTGTACCGACTTCTTCGACGGCTATGTAGCGCGGCGCTTCAACCAGGTCAGCGAGTTCGGGAAGCTGCTCGATCCGCTTTCCGATCGGGTCTACATCGTGTCGCTGGCGATCGTCCTCGTGGTCAGAGGCACCTTGCCGTTCTGGCTCGCGGCGGCGGTCATTGGGCGGGATGTGCTCATCCTGGGCGCGCTCCCGTTACTCGCGAAGAAGGGCGTCATGCGCATCCCGGTGAACTTCACGGGTAAGACGGCGACAGCATGTCTGTTGTTCGGGTTCACCTGCCTTGCGTGGTCGGAAACGACCTTCGTAGCGGCGGCGGCCGGCGATGAGCTCGGTTTCCCCCTCGTCGGGGTAGGAGCCGTTCTCTACTGGGCCGCCGGGGCCATGTACGCACGGGAGGCGATGAGAAGGATGGCGGTAGGAGAGGTCGGAGATCGAGGGGTGATGTTGTGAGGCCCGAGATGCAGGCGGTGATCATGGCGGGCGGCGAGGGATCGCGGCTCCGGCCACTGACCTCCAACGTCCCCAAGCCGATGCTCCCGGTTGTGAACCGCCCCTTGATGGAGCACATCATCGAGCTCCTGAAGTTGCACGGGATAACCGACATCACCGCGACCGTCCAGTTCCTGGCGTCGGTGATCCGCAACTACTTCTTGGACGGCTCCGATCTGGGCGTCTCGCTGTCGTACTCGACCGAGGACGTTCCGCTCGGGACCGCCGGTTCGGTGTTGAACGCGAAAGAGCTCTTGTCGGGGACGTTCCTGGTGATCTCGGGCGACGCGCTTACCGACCTCGACCTGACCAAAGTGGTCGACTTCCACCGGAGAAAAGGCGCGGCTGCGACGCTCGTCCTGAAACGGATGGCCGACCCGCTCGAGTTCGGGATCGTGATGACCTCCGAGGACGGCCGCATCGAGCGGTTCCTCGAGAAACCGACCTGGGGTCAGGTCTTCACGGACACGATCAACACGGGCATCTACGTTCTCGAACCCGAAGTGCTCGACCTGATCCCACCGGACCAGCCCTACGACTTCTCGAGCGAGTTGTTCCCCTTGATGCTCGAGAAGGGCCTGCCGTTGTTCGGCTACATCACCGAGGAGTACTGGACCGATGTGGGCAATACCGAGGCTTACCTCCGGGCGCAGTCGGACGCGCTCGCAAGGAAGGTCG
Organism: Actinomycetota bacterium; assembly: GCA_016649855.1. Classification (GTDB taxonomy): domain Bacteria; phylum Actinomycetota; class CADDZG01; order CADDZG01; family WHSQ01; genus WHTI01. Next base: position 7,834 of record JAENWQ010000015.1, read on the forward strand.
CGGTCCACTTGAAGGGCTTCGAGTACGAGCCGGGGGTCAACGTCGGAGAAGACGTCGAGATCGATCCCACCGCGCGGCTCATCGGTCCCGCGATCATCGGAGACAACACCCGGATCGGGGCCGGCGCCCGTATCGGCCCGGGAGCGGTTATCGGAGCGAACGCGATCATCGGCGAAGACGCCCGCGTGATCGGCGGCGTGGTGATGGACCGGGGCTTCGTCGGCCCACTGGCGCAGGTCCGCGGCGGGATCCTCGGCCGCAAGGCGACGGTCGACCGCGGTGCGATCATCGAGGAAGAAGCCGTGATCGGAGACGAGACCACCGTGGGCGCCGGCGCCTTGATCAAAGCGCGGGTGAAGGTGTACTCCGCGCGCACCGTCGAGGCGGGTGCGATCGTTACCCAGAGCGTCGTCCAGGAGCGCCGCGCGAGGAGGAGCCTCTTCGGATCCCGCGGGGTCTCCGGTCTGATCAACGTAGGGATCACCCCGCAGGTCGCGGTGCGCCTCGGGATGGCGTACGGCACGGTCTTGAAGCGCGGAAGCGTTGTCTTCACCGGGCGCGACGCAAGTCGAGCGGCCCGGACGATCAAGCGGGCGATCATCTCGGGTTTGAACGGCGCCGGCGTGACCTGCCACGACCTCGAATTGATGCCGTTACCGCTCACGCGCTTCATCGTCCGCAGCCAGCAGGCATCCGGGGGCATCAGCGTCCGGACCTCTCCCGGCGACCCCGGGGTGGTCGAGATCCGTCTGTTCGATTCCGACGGAGCCGATCTCCCGGAAGCGTTGCAGCGCAAGATCGAGCGCATCTTCTTCCGCGAGGAATACCGCGTGGTGGGTCCGTCCAAGCTCGGTGAGCTGGAGTTCCCTCCGCACGCGCCCGAGCAGTACGTCGCCGGGCTTCTCGACGTCCTCGACCTCGAGGCGATCCGCCGGGCGTCGCTCAAGGTCGTCGTTGATTACGCGTTCGGATCCGCGTGCCTGGTGGGCCCTTCGATCATGGGCCGGTTGGGGATCGACATCCTCTCGGTGAACGCCTTCACGGACGAACACCGTCCCGTGCTCGACCCCGATGGTTACCGAACGCTGCTCGAGGATCTACAGAACCACGTCAAGAAGTCGGGCTCAGACCTGGGAGTGCTGCTCGAACCCGGTGGGGGAGGCGCCGCGCTCGTTGACGAACGCGGACGGGTGATCGATCAGGAGCGCGTCCTCATGATGTTCCTCAAGCACGAGGCCGAGAACGGGGCCAAAACGGTCGCGATCCCGGTCTCTTGTTCGACCAAGTGCGAAGACGTGGCCAGGGCCGCCGGGGCCGAGGTCCAGTGGACCGCGACCGCGCTGACCGCCCTCATGGCGCGGGCCTCCCGGCCTGGGACCGGGTTCGCCGGGAACGCCGAGGGAGCGATCATCTTCCCGAAGTTCCTTCCGGCCCCCGACGCGCTGATGACCTTCGCCAAGACCCTGGAGCTCGTCGCCGTGGCCGGGCGTCCCCTGGGCGAGATCGTGGACGCTCTCCCTGAGGTGCACGTGGTACGGCGTGACGTGCAGACCCCCTGGAACCTCAAGGGCGCGGTCATGAGGCACGTCGCATCGGTAGCGGCCCCCGGGAAGCTCGTGCTCCTGGACGGGGTGAAGATCGTCGAGGAAGATCGGTGGGCGCTCGTGATCCCGGCCCCCGATGATCCGGTCACAAGGATCTGGGCGGAGGCGACCACCCGGGCCGAAGCAGAAACTCTGGCAGACAGATACGCGACGGTGGTGGCGGAGGTCGTGGCCGAAGGCGCCGCCACCTAAGATCGAGAAGGACGAGAGAGGAGACGCTGGTGTCCGAGGTTCCGGACGATAGGCGGTATTCGAAGGAACATGAGTGGGCGAAGGAAGACGGTGGGCGGATCATCGTGGGGATCACGCACTTCGCCCAGGATCAGTTGGGCGATGTCGTGTTCGTGGGGTTGCCCGACGCGGGTACGGAGGTAGAGGCGGGTAAGCCTCTCGGCGAGGTGGAGTCGACCAAGTCTGTATCCGACATCTACAGTCCCGTATCCGGGAAGATCAGCGAGAAGAACGCCGCCCTCGAGGCGGCGCCGGAACTGGTCAACTCCGACCCCTACGGCAAGGGATGGCTCGTGGCGATCGAGCCGTCCGGGGCCCTCGAAGGTCTCATGGATGCGGCCGAGTACAAGAAGCTCCCCGGCGTTGACCAACCCTAAATCTCGGGTATAGGGTCACGCGCATGTATTGCACCAATTGCGGTCACCGGAACCCGAAGGGAGCGAACTTCTGCTCCTCGTGCGGCGCGGCCCTGACCGGCGAGGGGACCGACACCACGATCACCTTCGCCCCGGCCGAGCTAGAAGCGGACCTCGAGGAAGAGATCCACATCTCGCCCGAAGAGCTCGAGGGCGGGCGGGGGGTCCTGGTCGTCAAGCGGGGACCGAATGCCGGCAGCAAGTTCTTCCTCGACTCCGAAACCACCGAGATCGGCCGCAACCCGGATTCGGACATCTTCCTCGACGACATCACCGTGTCCCGCCGCCATGCGGAGATCACCCGCAAAGAGGGCGAGGGCTTCAAGCTCAACGACGTCGGCAGCCTCAACGGGACGTATGTGAACAAGGAGCGGGTCGAAGAGGCCGAGCTCCGGTCCGGCGACGAGATCCAGGTCGGCAAGTTCAAGCTGATCTTCTTGACGGGGAGCTAGACCGGTGCCGCTGTCGAGGTCGCGTGACTACATGAGCATCGGTGAGGTGCTGGACTCCCTCAAGGAGGGGTTCGCCGATATCAGCATCTCGAAGATCCGCTTCCTCGAGGCGGAGGGTCTGATCGACCCCGAGCGGACGGGATCCGGCTACCGGAAGTTCTACGACAAGGACATCGAGCGCCTGAAGTACATCCTGCAGCTGCAGCGAGATCACTTCATGCCGCTCAAGGTGATCCGCGAGCGCCTGTCCGAAGCCGACATCAACGGCGGCGTCCTGCGGTCTGTGGTTCCCGCCGCCCCTTCGGGCAACGGGACCGCTCAGACCGAGGCCGCTCAGGACATGACCGGCGTGTGCCTGAGCCTCAATGAGCTGTGCCGCGCCGCGGGGCTCACCGACGAGGAGTTCCAGGGTCTCGTCGATTTCGGGGTGATGGTGGTCAGGGCGGAAGATACGTACGACGAGAACGACCTCCTGATAGCGAAGGCCGCCCGCAAGTTCTTCCAGTTCGGGGTCGAGCCTCGCCACCTGCGTATGTACAAGCAGTTCGCCGACCGCGAGGCCGATTTCTTCCAACGGGTCGTCCTGCCGTTCGCTCGTCGCAAGGACGCCGAGAGCCAGCGTGAGGCGAGCCGGTCGATGCACGAGCTGATGGGGTTGTCTCGCCAGATGCGCGAGGGGGTCCTGAAGACCGCCCTGCGCGAAACGCTCTGAACCCCCCTTTGAGGTGCCTTCCCCGCGGTATACCGCGGGGAAGGCACCTCAAAGGGGGGTTCAGAGCGTTTCGCGCAGGGCGGTCTTCAGGACCCCCTCGCGCATCTGGCGAGACAACCCCATCAGCTCGTGCATCGACCGGCTCGCCTCACGCTGGCTCTCGGCGTCCTTGCGACGAGCGAACGGCAGGACGACCCGTTGGAAGAAATCGGCCTCGCGGTCGGCGAACTGCTTGTACATACGCAGGTGGCGAGGCTCGACCCCGAACTGGAAGAACTTGCGGGCGGCCTTCGCTATCAGGAGGTCGTTCTCGTCGTACGTATCTTCCGCCCTGACCACCATCACCCCGAAATCGACGAGACCCTGGAACTCCTCGTCGGTGAGCCCCGCGGCGCGGCACAGCTCATTGAGGCTCAGGCACACGCCGGTCATGTCCTGAGCGGCCTCGGTCTGAGCGGTCCCGTTGCCCGAAGGGGCGGCGGGAACCACAGACCGCAGGACGCCGCCGTTGATGTCGGCTTCGGACAGGCGCTCGCGGATCACCTTGAGCGGCATGAAGTGATCTCGCTGCAGCTGCAGGATGTACTTCAGGCGCTCGATGTCCTTGTCGTAGAACTTCCGGTAGCCGGATCCCGTCCGCTCGGGGTCGATCAGACCCTCCGCCTCGAGGAAGCGGATCTTCGAGATGCTGATATCGGCGAACCCCTCCTTGAGGGAGTCCAGCACCTCACCGATGCTCATGTAGTCACGCGACCTCGACAGCGGCACCGGTCTAGCTCCCCGTCAAGAAGATCAGCTTGAACTTGCCGACCTGGATCTCGTCGCCGGACCGGAGCTCGGCCTCTTCGACCCGCTCCTTGTTCACATACGTCCCGTTGAGGCTGCCGACGTCGTTGAGCTTGAAGCCCTCGCCCTCTTTGCGGGTGATCTCCGCATGGCGGCGGGACACGGTGATGTCGTCGAGGAAGATGTCCGAATCCGGGTTGCGGCCGATCTCGGTGGTTTCGGAGTCGAGGAAGAACTTGCTGCCGGCATTCGGTCCCCGCTTGACGACCAGGACCCCCCGCCCGCCCTCGAGCTCTTCGGGCGAGATGTGGATCTCTTCCTCGAGGTCCGCTTCTAGCTCGGCCGGGGCGAAGGTGATCGTGGTGTCGGTCCCCTCGCCGGTCAGGGCCGCGCCGCACGAGGAGCAGAAGTTCGCTCCCTTCGGGTTCCGGTGACCGCAATTGGTGCAATACATGCGCGTGACCCTATACCCGAGATTTAGGGTTGGTCAACGCCGGGGAGCTTCTTGTACTCGGCCGCATCCATGAGACCTTCGAGGGCCCCGGACGGCTCGATCGCCACGAGCCATCCCTTGCCGTAGGGGTCGGAGTTGACCAGTTCCGGCGCCGCCTCGAGGGCGGCGTTCTTCTCGCTGATCTTCCCGGATACGGGACTGTAGATGTCGGATACAGACTTGGTCGACTCCACCTCGCCGAGAGGCTTACCCGCCTCTACCTCCGTACCCGCGTCGGGCAACCCCACGAACACGACATCGCCCAACTGATCCTGGGCGAAGTGCGTGATCCCCACGATGATCCGCCCACCGTCTTCCTTCGCCCACTCATGTTCCTTCGAATACCGCCTATCGTCCGGAACCTCGGACACCAGCGTCTCCTCTCTCGTCCTTCTCGATCTTAGGTGGCGGCGCCTTCGGCCACGACCTCCGCCACCACCGTCGCGTATCTGTCTGCCAGAGTTTCTGCTTCGGCCCGGGTGGTCGCCTCCGCCCAGATCCTTGTGACCGGATCATCGGGGGCCGGGATCACGAGCGCCCACCGATCTTCCTCGACGATCTTCACCCCGTCCAGGAGCACGAGCTTCCCGGGGGCCGCTACCGATGCGACGTGCCTCATGACCGCGCCCTTGAGGTTCCAGGGGGTCTGCACGTCACGCCGTACCACGTGCACCTCAGGGAGAGCGTCCACGATCTCGCCCAGGGGACGCCCGGCCACGGCGACGAGCTCCAGGGTCTTGGCGAAGGTCATCAGCGCGTCGGGGGCCGGAAGGAACTTCGGGAAGATGATCGCTCCCTCGGCGTTCCCGGCGAACCCGGTCCCAGGCCGGGAGGCCCGCGCCATGAGGGCGGTCAGCGCGGTCGCGGTCCACTGGACCTCGGCCCCGGCGGCCCTGGCCACGTCTTCGCACTTGGTCGAACAAGAGACCGGGATCGCGACCGTTTTGGCCCCGTTCTCGGCCTCGTGCTTGAGGAACATCATGAGGACGCGCTCCTGATCGATCACCCGTCCGCGTTCGTCAACGAGCGCGGCGCCTCCCCCACCGGGTTCGAGCAGCACTCCCAGGTCTGAGCCCGACTTCTTGACGTGGTTCTGTAGATCCTCGAGCAGCGTTCGGTAACCATCGGGGTCGAGCACGGGACGGTGTTCGTCCGTGAAGGCGTTCACCGAGAGGATGTCGATCCCCAACCGGCCCATGATCGAAGGGCCCACCAGGCACGCGGATCCGAACGCGTAATCAACGACGACCTTGAGCGACGCCCGGCGGATCGCCTCGAGGTCGAGGACGTCGAGAAGCCCGGCGACGTACTGCTCGGGCGCGTGCGGAGGGAACTCCAGCTCACCGAGCTTGGACGGACCCACCACGCGGTATTCCTCGCGGAAGAAGATGCGCTCGATCTTGCGCTGCAACGCTTCCGGGAGATCGGCTCCGTCGGAATCGAACAGACGGATCTCGACCACCCCGGGGTCGCCGGGAGAGGTCCGGACGCTGATGCCCCCGGATGCCTGCTGGCTGCGGACGATGAAGCGCGTGAGCGGTAACGGCATCAATTCGAGGTCGTGGCAGGTCACGCCGGCGCCGTTCAAACCCGAGATGATCGCCCGCTTGATCGTCCGGGCCGCTCGACTTGCGTCGCGCCCGGTGAAGACAACGCTTCCGCGCTTCAAGACCGTGCCGTACGCCATCCCGAGGCGCACCGCGACCTGCGGGGTGATCCCTACGTTGATCAGACCGGAGACCCCGCGGGATCCGAAGAGGCTCCTCCTCGCGCGGCGCTCCTGGACGACGCTCTGGGTAACGATCGCACCCGCCTCGACGGTGCGCGCGGAGTACACCTTCACCCGCGCTTTGATCAAGGCGCCGGCGCCCACGGTGGTCTCGTCTCCGATCACGGCTTCTTCCTCGATGATCGCACCGCGGTCGACCGTCGCCTTGCGGCCGAGGATCCCGCCGCGGACCTGCGCCAGTGGGCCGACGAAGCCCCGGTCCATCACCACGCCGCCGATCACGCGGGCGTCTTCGCCGATGATCGCGTTCGCTCCGATAACCGCTCCCGGGCCGATACGGGCGCCGGCCCCGATCCGGGTGTTGTCTCCGATGATCGCGGGACCGATGAGCCGCGCGGTGGGATCGATCTCGACGTCTTCTCCGACGTTGACCCCCGGCTCGTACTCGAAGCCCTTCAAGTGGACCGCGACCTTCCTTGCGAGCGCGTCCGACTGCGCCCGGAGGTAAGCCTCGGTATTGCCCACATCGGTCCAGTACTCCTCGGTGATGTAGCCGAACAACGGCAGGCCCTTCTCGAGCATCAAGGGGAACAACTCGCTCGAGAAGTCGTAGGGCTGGTCCGGTGGGATCAGGTCGAGCACTTCGGGTTCGAGAACGTAGATGCCCGTGTTGATCGTGTCCGTGAAGACCTGACCCCAGGTCGGTTTCTCGAGGAACCGCTCGATGCGGCCGTCCTCGGAGGTCATCACGATCCCGAACTCGAGCGGGTCGGCCATCCGTTTCAGGACGAGCGTCGCAGCCGCGCCTTTTCTCCGGTGGAAGTCGACCACTTTGGTCAGGTCGAGGTCGGTAAGCGCGTCGCCCGAGATCACCAGGAACGTCCCCGACAAGAGCTCTTTCGCGTTCAACACCGAACCGGCGGTCCCGAGCGGAACGTCCTCGGTCGAGTACGACAGCGAGACGCCCAGATCGGAGCCGTCCAAGAAGTAGTTGCGGATCACCGACGCCAGGAACTGGACGGTCGCGGTGATGTCGGTTATCCCGTGCAACTTCAGGAGCTCGATGATGTGCTCCATCAAGGGGCGGTTCACAACCGGGAGCATCGGCTTGGGGACGTTGGAGGTCAGTGGCCGGAGCCGCGATCCCTCGCCGCCCGCCATGATCACCGCCTGCATCTCGGGCCTCACAACATCACCCCTCGATCTCCGACCTCTCCTACCGCCATCCTTCTCATCGCCTCCCGTGCGTACATGGCCCCGGCGGCCCAGTAGAGAACGGCTCCTACCCCGACGAGGGGGAAACCGAGCTCATCGCCGGCCGCCGCCGCTACGAAGGTCGTTTCCGACCACGCAAGGCAGGTGAACCCGAACAACAGACATGCTGTCGCCGTCTTACCCGTGAAGTTCACCGGGATGCGCATGACGCCCTTCTTCGCGAGTAACGGGAGCGCGCCCAGGATGAGCACATCCCGCCCAATGACCGCCGCCGCGAGCCAGAACGGCAAGGTGCCTCTGACCACGAGGACGATCGCCAGCGACACGATGTAGACCCGATCGGAAAGCGGATCGAGCAGCTTCCCGAACTCGCTGACCTGGTTGAAGCGCCGCGCTACATAGCCGTCGAAGAAGTCGGTACACGCGCCGGCCGCGTAGATCACGACCGCAACGTTCTCCTCGCCGTGGGTGAACAACCACAGGAAGACCGGAACGGTCAGAAGCCGGAGGAGCGAGAGCACGTTCGGCACCGTGAGGATCCGGCTTGAGACACCGTCCTCCGGCAGCGCCGAGGCCGACAGGCTCATCTCTTCACCCTTCTTGTTCTGCGATTCGTCGAGGCGAATCGCTGGTCGGGACGGCCGGATTTGAACCGGCGACCCCTGGTCCCCCAGACCAGTGCGCTAACCAAGCTGCGCCACGTCCCGTTTGTTCATCCTAACTGTCCAGGTCTCGTCGGGTTCTTCGTCGCACCTGGAAGCGGATCGGGCTGCCTCCGAACGCTTCGACCTCGCGGACGCGGTGGTCCAGGTAGCGGAGATAGTTCTCCTCCACCCGGCCCGTGCTGAACACGATGATCATCGGAGGCGCGGTGCGGGCCTGGACCGCGTACAGGATCCGTACCGATTTCCCCTGCGTCCTCGGGTGCGGTCTTCTGATCTGAGCATCCCGGATGATCTTGTTGACCTCGGATGTCGGGAGACGGAGCCTGTGGCTGTTTACCGCGGCTTCGACCGCGGGAAGGATCTTCTCGACCCCCCTCTTGGTGAGCGCCGAAGTCCTCACGACCCGCGCCCACGGCACGAACCGGAGCTTGTCGCGGACGTCCTGCTCCAGACGGCGGCGGTCGGAGTCCTCCTCCGGAGACAGGTCCCATTTGTTGAGCACGACCACGCACGCTCTGCCCGCTTCGAGGATCTCCTGAGCGATCCTCTGATCGTGGCCGGTAACCCCCTCGTGAACGTCAACCACGAGCACGGCGGCGTCGACGCGGGACATCGTGCGACGAGACCTCAGGAAGCTGAAGTACTCGACGGGGTCCTCGATCCGCACCTCCTTGCGCATGCCGGCGGTGTCGATGATCTTGAGACGGCGGGCCTTGTCGGGCGCATCCAGCGCCGGAGGAAATGAGAGATATGAGTCGACCGGGTCCCTCGTGGTACCGGGGACCTCGTCGACGATCGAGCGGTATTGGCCCAGGAGCGAGTTGAGGATCGAGGACTTCCCGACGTTGGGGCGGCCCACGATCGCGACCGAGGCCCACGCGTCGTCCTCGAGGTGCCCCTCTTCGGGAAGCACGGCGGTCAGCGCGGACAGGAAATCGCCCGAGCCGCGGCCGTGGAGGGCCGAGAGCGGGTAGACCTCGCCGACACCCAGCCGGAAGAACTCCGCCGCCATCGGTTCGTCCTTGGGATCGTCGATCTTGTTCACTGCCACCAAGACGGGTTTGTCGGTGCGGCGCAGGATCTTGGCAACCTCATGATCGTCCTGGGTCGCCCCGGCTTGGCCGTCGACGACGAGAACGATGACGTCGGCGGTCTCGATCGCCAGCTCCGCCTGCTCGGCGACACGGGCATCGAGGCCCTCGGCCCCGAGCTCGAGGCCGCCGGTATCCATCAACTCGAAGCTGCGGCCGGCCCAATCGGCCGCGAAGCTCCTCCTGTCGCGGGTGACGCCGGGCATCTCCTCGACGATCGCCTCCCGGCGACCGAGGATGCGGTTCACGAGCGACGACTTCCCGACGTTCGGGCGTCCGACCACAGCCACGACGGGCAACCCGGTGGTGAGAGGCTCGGTCATCGGCCTATCCCCGCGCCGGCGGCCCTGGCGCGAGCGACGATCGCCTCCACCACGGCGTCCCGCGACATGTCGGTCGTGTCCACCTCGGTCGCATCGGGCGCCTTGGTCAGGGGCGAGGATGGTCTCGTCGCGTCGGCAAGATCGCGCTCCACGAGATCCTCGGTCAGCTCTTTCAGGGTGGCATCGTCGAGAGGGAGACCGAGTTGGGCGGCGCGCCGTTTGGCTCGCTCGACGGGCGAGGCGGTGAGGAAGATCTTCACCGGGGCACCCGGCGCGACCGCGGTTCCGATGTCCCGGCCTTCGATCACGATGTCCCCGGAGCCGGCCGCCTTCTGTTGCAGCCGCAGGAGAGCCCCCCGCACCTCGGGGTGGGCGGAGATCACCGATACCAACTCGGTCACGTCCGCCTCCCTGATCCGCTCCGTCACGTCCCGGGCGCCCATCAGCACCCGATCACCGCTCGGTTCTATGGCGGTCGCTGCGGCCAGGTCTCCCAAGGCCCGACCGTCACCAGGATCGACGCCCTTTTCCAGGGCGGCGAGAGCGACCGTCCGGTAGAGAGCGCCGGTGTCGAGGTATGTGAAGCCGAGCGCATGGGCCACCGCTCTGGCGACCGTGCTCTTCCCCGCGCCGGCGGGTCCGTCGATGGCCACGATCATCCTGCCTGCGCCTCTCCCACCACGTCGAGGAACCCGGGGAAGGAAGTCTCCACGCACGACCAACCCTGCACCCGGACCTTCTCGCGCGCGATCAGGCCCGCGACCGCGAACGCCATCGCGATGCGGTGATCGCCACCCGACTGGATGTCCCCTCCGGCGGTGAATCCGCCACCCGCGCGGCCTCGGATCGCGAGCCCGTCGGGGAACTCCTCGACCGTGACCCCGAGGGCCACCAATCCGCAGGCCATCAACGAGATGCGGTCGGACTCCTTGACCCGCAGCTCGGCCGCCCCCCGTAGCGTCGTTTCGCCATCGGCCGCCGCCGCCGCGATGCAGAGGGCCGGAACCTCGTCGATCAACGCTGGTACCTGCGCGGGGTCGATGGCGATGCCCCGCAGCTCGGAGTGAGCGGCTCGCACGGTCCCGGTGGGCTCTCCCCCGGAGTCGCCGCCCGGCGTCACCTCGATATCGGCGCCCATGGCGGCGAGGACCTCGAAGGCCGCGGTCCTGATCGGGTTGATGGCGACGTCGTCGATCGTGATCTCGGAGCCCGGTACCAGGAGCGCGGCGACGACGAGGAACATCGCGGCCGATGGATCTCCCGGCACGGACCACTCGCGTGGAACCGGACGAGCACCGCCGGTGACCGAGACCGAAAGCCCGTCCTTGGCCACCGCGACCCCGGAGGCTTCGAGCATGTGCTCGGTGTGATCGCGGCTGAGTACCGGTTCGGTAACCGTGGTCCGCCCCGAGGCCCCGAGGCCCGCCAGGAGGATCGCGGTCTTCACCTGGGCCGAAGCGACCGTCGTCTCGAGATCGATCCCCTCGAGGCCGGCCCCGCGAACCGTGAGCGGCGCGAGGTTCCCGTGGTCCCGCCCGTCGATACGGGCACCCATCTGCCTCAGCGGGGAGACCACCCTCAGCATCGGGCGTCTCCTTAGGCTCTCGTCTCCGGTGAGCACCGACTGTCCGGAGACCGCGGCGCACACGCCCAGGAGCATCCTGATCGCGGTCCCCGAGTTGCCGCAGTCGAGGACGCCGGCCGGCTCGGCCAGCGAGTCCAAACCGGGTGATTCGATCGTCGCCCGGGAGCGCCCGATATCCATCGTCACAGACGCTCCCAACGCGGTGAGACACCGCGCCGTCGCCATGACGTCGTCGCCGGTGTTGACCCCGGTCGCAACCGATCTCCCTTCGGCCAGAGCCGAGATGATCAGGGCGCGATGTGAGATGGACTTGTCTCCCGGGACCCGGACCCTGCCCCGCAACGGGGGTGTAGCCGAGGCCTTCTTGAAGATCACGAGATCACCTCAGCCATAGTCCTCGACCCCCGGGGGCAGCTCTTCGACGCGATACCCGAGCCCCCTGAGTTCCTCCGCCAGCGCGGCCGCGCGCTCGGCCCCCGCGATGACCATCTCGAGGCGCCCCCGGCCACCTTCGGTCGAGTGGATGATCCGGAGATCCTCGATGTTGGCGCCCAGTCGCCCGGCGGCGGTCGTTACCTCGGCGAGCAGGCCGGGACGGTCCTGTACCGGCAGGGCGAGCGTGACCGGTTCGCCCTTGAGATCCGGGCGGGCGAACAGCTCGAGCCGCGCGGTCCTCGCCTCGGCCAGATACGCGTGCAGGTCGTCCCAGCGCTCGCCAGAGATCATGTCTTCGACGTCTTCGAGGCTGTTCCTCAGACCCCCGAGGCCGTCGAGGACGGCGGCGCGGTTCGACCGGAGGATGGCGACCCAGAGGTCGGGGCTGCTGGCGGCGATCCTCGTGACGTCCCGGAATCCACCCGCGGCGAGGCCCAGCAGCTTCTCGCCATCGCCGCCCGCGGCGGCGGTGGCGACCAGCGCGCTGGCGGCGAGCTGGGGAACGTGGCTGAGCCTGGCTATCAACCCGTCGTGGATCGCAGGAGCGAGGGCCACCGGCAGCGCCCCCAGGGACCTGACGAGGTCGCGGACCCGCGAGTAAGCGCCGGATGAGGTCCGCTCGGTCGGTGTGAGGATCCACCACGCGCCGCCGAACAGAGCCCCGTCGGCGGCATCGAAGCCGTGGCGCTCGGAACCGGCCATCGGATGGCCGCCGACGAACCGGCCGCCGAAGGCCTCTTCCCCGGCCCCGACGACGTCGAGCTTGGCGCTGCCTACGTCGGTCACCGCCGCATCCGGAGGGACGTGATCAGCGAGCGCCCGGCACGTGCCCGGGATGAGATCTGCCGGCATCGCCAGGACGACGAGCGACGCGCCGGCGACCGCGGCTTCAGGGGTGGCGGCCGCCTCGTGGATCGCCCCCCGCTCGAGCGCGGCCGCGAGGCCACTGGCGTCGGGGTCGTGCCCAACGATCACCGCATCCGGGGCCGCGGCCGCGAGGGCCAGGGCGAACGAGCCCCCGATCAGACCCGTACCGAGGACGGCGACCCGTTCGCTTACCCGAGCTTCATCTGCCATGAGTCACTCCGGCAGATCGGTGCGCAGCTGGCGAGCGTCGCCCAGGTACACGTGTTTCAGGGACGAGCGATCCCGGTCGGTGTAGAGATGAACCAGCAACCTGATGCAGCGTTCGACCGCACCCGGAACGTCGATCTCCTGGGAGCAGAGAAGCGGGATGTCGGAGATCCCCGCCTTCCGGGCTCCGAGCGCGGGGAACTCCGCGTGGAGGTCGGGCGTGGTCGTGAAGATCATGCTCACGAGGTCGTCGTGAGCGACCTCGTTACGGGCCATCATCTCGTCGAGGAGCTCTACCGTCGCAGCGACGATCTGTCCGGCGTCGTCCGCCGCCACGGTCGTGGCTCCACGCAGGGCCCTCAGGCGACGTTCGCCCACCCTATGTCTCCCATCCGCTATCGAATATCGATTTATCTACAAGTCAGCAACTGATCGGGTACCTCAGAGGCCGCACGCCCGGTAGAGCGAGCGCACCTCCTCGGGCGACAATCGCCTCAGGTCACCGGGTTTGAGCCGTCCGAGCCTAACCGGGCCCACCGCGGTGCGAGCCAGTCGCACGACCGGGTGGCCGACGGCCTCGAACATCCTGCGGACCTGCCGGTTCCGGCCCTCGTGGATCGTGATCTCGATCAGGGCCGAGCCCGCCATCCGGTCGAGCAGATCGACCTGGGCGGGGGCGGTGCCGCCGTCCTCCAGATCGACCCCCCGGGCGAGGGCCCGGAGCGTCCGCTCCTTGACCGACCCCTTGACCTCGGCGAGATAGGTGCGCGGAACCTCGAAGCTCGGGTGGGTGAGGTGATGGGTGAGGTCGCCGTCGTTCGTGAGGATGATCAGACCCTCGGTCTCGATGTCGAGCCGCCCGACCGGCCAGAGGCGGTCCGGAACCTCGACGTAGTCGAGCACGGTCGGCCGCCCCTCGGGATCGTCCGCGGTCGACACCACGCCTACCGGCTTGTTGAGCATGTAATAGCGGAGGTCCGCCCCGAGCGGCACGCGCGAACCATCAACCTCAACTACATCCTTCGACGCATCGACCCGGCGGCCGAGGACCGCCTTGACCCCGTTCACCTTGATCCGGCCGGCGGCGATCATCTCTTCGACCGCACGGCGCGAGCCCACGCCGGCCTTGGCCAGGACCTTCTGGAGTCGTTCGCCCTCTGAGGGGGCTTCGGGGGTCATGTAGCCCAGACTAGGCGTTTGGAGAGAGCTTGAGCTCCATCTCCTCGACGGCCTCCGCGTCGGGCATGAACTCCCTGAGCGGCGGGAGCTCGTCGACCGAGCGGAGCCCCATCCGTTCGAGGAACTCGTCCGAAACTCGGAACAGGACAGGCGACCCGGGTCCGGTGTCGTGGCCGACGTCGACGATCAAGCTCCTCTGCTCGAGGGTCTTGACCACCCCATCCGAGTCCACGCCCCGGATGTCGGCGATCTGGACCCTCGATATCGGGCCGCGGTAGGCGACGATCGCGAGGACCTCGAGGGCCGCCCCCGTCAGGCGGGAGTGGGTGTGGCGGGTCACGAAGTTCTCGAGCCACGGGGCACACTCCGGGTCGGTGTAGAGGCGCCAGCCTCCGGCGACCTCGCGGAGCACGAACCCCCTGTCCTCGTCCCGGTATTCCTCAGCCAGGCCGCCCAGGATCGCTTCGATCTCGGACTTTGGCCGCTCGAGGACCTCGCCGATCAGGCGAGCAGCCACCGGCTCGTCCGCCAGCAGCAGGATGGCCTCGATGATCTTCCTCTCCGGGGTGACCATTACGCTCCCTCCAGCTCTTGTTCCCGGTCGCTCTCGCTCCCATGTTCCCGGTCGCTCTCGCTCCCATGTTCCCGGTCGCTCTCGCTCCCATGTTCCCGGTCGCTCTCGCTCCCATGTTCCCGGTCGCTCTCGCTCCCATGTTCCCGGTCGCTCTCGCTC
>JAENWQ010000257.1 GCA_016649855.1 Actinomycetota bacterium
GACTCCGTCGAGGCTCCGGACGGCGCGGTCGAGGTCGACTTCCAGGAGATCTTCCAGGGCCTCAGCGGCTCCCTCGGACTGGGGGGCAGCGGAGATACGGGCGGAGATACGGGCACCGATACGGGCACCTCGGACATCTGCGACCAGCTGGCGGCTCAGCTCGATGGTCAGCCGCAAGATGTGATCGACCAGATCACCTCACAGTTCGAAGCCGAGTGTCCGGACCTGGCAGACCAGCTGGGCGGCTAGACGCGCACGATGCTGTGACAAGAGGGCGGGCCCGAGGCCCGCCCTCTTCGCGTCCGGCCCTATCATGGCTTAAACGCCTGAACCCCAGACTTTGAGCCCATGTGGGAGGACCAATGAGCGAGACGCCGAGCGCCTTCGGAGCTAGAGCCAAGCTGACTACCGGCTCCGGAGATCTCAACTACTACCGGCTCGGAGCATTGGCAGAGGCCGGCCTCGCCGACCTCGACAAGATCCCCGCAACCGTCAAGATCCTGCTCGAGAACCTCCTGAGGCAGGCGGGAACCCAGTTTGCCGACGAGGACGACGTCGCGTCTCTCGCCGTGTGGGGGCAGAAACCGCTCGACGAGAAGGAGTTCCCATTCTCACCGTCACGGGTGATCCTTCAGGACTTCACCGGCGTGCCGGCCGTCGTCGACCTCGCCGCGATGCGCACCGCTATGCAGCGTGAAGGAGGCGATCCCTCCAAGGTCGATCCCCTGGTACCGGTGGATCTCGTGATCGATCACTCGGTCCAGGTCGACGCCTTCGCCAGCGACCGGGCTTTCACGATCAACGTCGACCGCGAGTACGAACGCAACCACGAGCGCTATTCGCTCCTCAGGTGGGCGCAGCAGGCGTTCGCGGGCTTCCGCGTCGTCCCGCCGGGCATGGGGATCGTCCACCAAGTCAACCTCGAGCATCTCGCCCGCGTCGTCCAGGTTCTCGACGGCGATCTCGCGGTGCCCGACACCCTCGTGGGTACCGACTCCCACACCACGATGATCAACGGACTCGGCGTGCTTGGTTGGGGCGTCGGCGGGATCGAAGCCGAGGCCGCCATGCTCGGCCAGCCGCTCCCACTGGTCACGCCCAAGGTCGTTGGGTTCAAGTTCACCGGGGAGCTTCCCGCCGGGGTCACCGCTACCGACCTGGTCCTGACCGTGACCGAGATGCTGCGTGCCCACGGCGTCGTCGGGAAGTTCGTCGAGTACCACGGCAATGGTCTCTCCGGCCTCACGGTTGCCGACCGGGCGACGCTGTCGAATATGTCCCCCGAGTACGGAGCGACGGCGGGCCTCTTCCCGATCGACGATCAGACGCTTGCCTATCTCCAGCTCACCGGCCGAGGTGACGTCGTGGACCTCGTCGAACGCTACGCCAAGGAGCAGGGGCTCTTCCGAACCGATAACACCCCCGACCCGATCTACACCGAATCCCTCGAGCTCGACCTCACCACGGTCGAGCCCAGCCTGGCCGGGCCACGACGCCCACAGGACCGCGTCGCGCTGGGCGGCGTCTGGAAGTCCTTTCAAGACGTGTTCGGCGCAGATCTCGATTCCCCGGAGAAGAAGGTTCCGATCCAGATCGGGAGGTGGCTCTCCGAAGGAGGGAGCGCCGAGATCCCCGAAACTCCGAATGATCTCGACCCGAACGAGGTCGCGATCATCGAGACGGACGGAGCGGCTCAGTTGAGTCACGGGTCTGTGGTGATCGCCGCGATCACCTCCTGCACCAACACCTCGAACCCGTCGGTGATGCTCGGAGCCGGCCTACTCGCCAAGAAAGCGGTCGAGAAGGGTCTCACCTCAAAACCGTGGGTCAAGACGTCCCTGGCACCCGGGTCGCGCGTGGTCACCGGCTATCTGGAGGGGGCGGGACTCGATGTCTACCTCGACAAGCTCGGCTTCCAGACCGTGGGCTACGGGTGCACGACCTGCATCGGTAACTCGGGGCCGTTGCCCCAGCCGGTCGCAGACGCGGTGGAGGAACACAACCTCGCGGTGGTGTCGGTGCTGTCGGGGAACCGCAACTTCGAGGGCCGCATCCACCCACAGGTGAAAGCCTCCTACCTCGCCTCACCTCCCCTGGTGGTTGCGTACGCGCTGGCCGGGCACGCCGAGATAGACCTCACGACCACGCCTCTCGGTCAGGACCAGGACGGCAACGACGTCTATCTGAAGGACCTCTGGCCCACCAACGAAGAGATCCAGACCGCGATGGCCTCGGTCAAGGCCGAGTTGTTCGAGAAGGAGTACGCCAAGGTCTTCGAGGGTGACGAGCGGTGGAAGGAGCTCCCGTCTCCGACCGGAGCCCTCTACGAGTGGGATCCGGAGTCCACCTACGTTCGCGAGCCGCTCTTCTTCGAGGACCTCGGGGGGGATATCACCGATCCGCCGGACATTGACGGGGCGCGCGTGCTGGTTTTCGTGGGTGACTCTGTGACCACCGACCACATCTCCCCGGCAGGGGCGATCGCGGTCGGCTCCCCGGCGGCGCAATACCTGGGGGATCACGGGGTCGAGGTCCGCGAGTTCAACTCGTACGGGTCGCGGCGGGGCAACCACGAGGTCATGATGCGGGGCACGTTCGCCAACCCTAGGCTCCGCAACGAACTCGCCGACGGC
>JAENWQ010000019.1 GCA_016649855.1 Actinomycetota bacterium
CAGAAGGCCATGGAGCACGCCGAAGGCAAGCGATACGAGGTCGCGGTCGTCCCTCCGGCCCGTGCCCTGAAGGCGACCGCCAGGTGGATGCGGGGTCCGACTTCGGTTCGAGCGTATTCACGCAGAAGTCGCGTTGATTCCACTTAGGTCAGATATGAGAATGTGGAGTCTGCGTCCCAATGATGGCGGCGCAGCGGCTACGTAAGAAGGAGGGGTCCGTGTTTCAAGCGACTGGTACCCGTGGGAGGGCGCTGCGACGTGTGGTGCTGCCCCTAGCGATGATCGTTGCGATGGTGCCCGTACTCAGCGCACCGGCAACGGAACGGAGTGTCAAGAAGGCGAAGAAGAATGACAAGGTCAACCTACAGATCCTGTCGCTCAACGACTTCCACGGCAATCTCGAGCCGCCCAGTGGTTCTTCCGGCCGGGTCACGCTGCCGGAAGGCGGCACGGTCGACGCCGGAGGCGCCGAGTACCTCGCCACCCACATCAAGTCGCTTCAGGAGGGCCAGGAGCATTCGATCTTCGTGGCCGCCGGGGACCTGATCGGAGCCAGCCCCTTGCTGTCGGCGTTGTTCCACGACGAGCCGACGATCGAAGCCATGAACCTGATGGGCCTCAAGATCTCGTCCGTCGGTAACCACGAGTTCGATGAGGGCTCCGACGAGCTGCTCCGGATGCAGAACGGTGGATGCCACCCGACCGACGGATGTCAGGATGGCGACGACTTCGAAGGAGCCGGTTTCCAGTACCTCTCGGCCAACGTCTTCAAGGAGGGTAAGAACAAGACGCTTCTTCCCCCGTACAAGATCAGGAGGTACGAAGGCATCAAGGTCGGCTTCATCGGTCTGACCCTCGAGGGAACTCCCACGATCGTCACGCCCTCCGGAGTCGCCGGACTCGACTTTAGGGATGAAGCCAGGACCACCAACAAGCTGGTGAGGAAGCTGAGGAGGAACCAGGGCGTGAAGGCGTTCGTGGTCCTCATCCACGAAGGTGGTTTCCAGACCGGTACCTACGACGGATGCGACGGTATCTCCGGCCCGATCGTGGACATCGTCGAACGGACCACTCCTCAGGTGGACATGTTCATCTCGGGACACACGCACCAGGCTTACAACTGCGTGATCGATGGTCGTCCGGTCACGAGCTCGAGCTCGTTCGGCCGCATCGTGACCGATTACGACGTCGTCCTCGACAAGAGCACCAACGATGTCTCGTCGATCGAGGTAGGCAACGTGATCGTGACCCGGGACGTCGCCAGGGACCTGCGCATGACGGGGCTCATCGGCAAGTATGCCCGCCTCTCGGAGGAACTTCGGAACGAGGTCGTCGGTCAGATCACTGAGGACATCGTCAGGGCTCAGAATACCGCCGGTGAGTCGCCCCTCGGGGACCTCATCGCCGATGCCCAGCTCGAGGCAACCGCTCCCGAAGGGTTCGGTGAAGCGGTCGTTGCGTTCATGAATCCCGGGGGTATCAGGGCCGATCTTGTCTACGAGCAGTCGGGCAGCGAAGGCGACGGGACCGTCACTTACGAGGAAGCGTTCACGGTCCAACCGTTCAGCAACACCATGACGGTGATGACGCTTACCGGTGCGCAGATCGAGACGCTGCTCGAGCAGCAGTGGTCGGGGGGGAACGAGGCGTCCCCGAAGGTCCTCCAAGTGTCCGATGGGTTCACCTACTCGTGGGACGCGCTGGCAGCGTCCGGTGACCGGGTCGATCCGGCCAACATCCTCTTGAACGGTGTGGCGATCGACCCGGCGGCAAGCTACCGCGTGGCGGTCAACAACTTCCTTGCCGATGGCGGGGACAACTTCGTCGTTCTCAGAGAGGGGACCGACAGGCTTGGTGGAGACGTCGACATCGACGCGTTCGTCGACTACATAAGGGCACACAGCCCGGTGTCGTCTCCCGTGCCGGACCGCATCCTGCTCGAGCCCTAGGGCACGGCAACTTTAGGCGACACGCAGAACGGATCGGGGGCCGTTTTTTCGGCCCCCGATTCGCGCCCGGCAAGGGCGTAGGTTGACCTCTGAACCGAGACCGTCAACGATACGAACGGCTTTGACCACGAAGGAGATCGCATGCCACAGATAACCCAGAGCTTCGAGGTCGGTCAGCCGGTGCAGGTGGTCTGGGATTTCTTCCAGAACGTGCCGCAGGTGGCCGAGTGCATGCCCGGCGTCGAGCTGACCGAGACGGCCGGCGACGAGGTCTACAAGGGCAAGATGAAGATCAAGCTCGGTCCGATCAGCGCTCAGTTCCTGGGCGAAGCCCGCATGGAGGATCTCGACGAGGCGGCGCGCACCGGCTCGATATCCGCCAAGGGCGCCGATCAGAAGGGCGGGAGCAGGGCCTCGGCGACCGTGAAGTATGCGCTGGTGGCGGTCGGAGAAGCTACCAAGGTCGACATCTCGGCCGACATCCATCTGCAGGGCTCGATGGCCCAGTTCGGCAGGACCGGCCTGATCCAGGATGTTTCGAGCCAGCTCACCAGAGAGTTCGCCGGTTGCCTCGGCCAGAAGCTCATGGCCGCGACGCCCGAAGCCGCGGCCGAGGTGAAGGCCGGAGAGGTCAAGGGCTTCAGCTTGTTCTTCAGCAGCCTGTGGGCGCGGATCCGGCGCCTGTTCGGGGGCTCCAAGGACGCGGGGTAGATGTTCCGCACGCTCGCGGCAGCGGCGCGCGCTATCGCGGCCAAGGAGACTTCCCCTCTCGAGGTGACCCGGGCGTGTCTCGATCGGATCGAACGGTTCGAGGGCGACATCCGGGCGTTCCTTCACGTCGATGCAGCCGGCGCGCTCGCCGCCGCCCAGAGTGCAACCGAAGACATCGCTCGCGATGGATCAACGAGCCCCCTTCACGGCATCCCCATCGCGATCAAGGACCTGATCGACGTGGCGGGGATGCCGACCACGGCCGCCTCGAAGGTGTTCTCTCGCACGCCTTCGGTAGACGCGCCGGTCGTTGCCCGTCTGCGTGAAGCCGGCGCGATCGTCATCGGCAAGACCAACCTGGATGCGTTCGCCTACGGAGTGTTCAGCGAGCCGACCCGCAATCCGTGGGATCTCAGCCGGATCCCCGGTGGGTCCAGCGGTGGATCGGCGGCCGCGGTTGCCGCGGGCATGTGCCTGGGCGCGCTCGGAACCGACACGGCCGGATCGATCCGCATCCCGGCCGCCTTCTGCGGCGTCGCAGGACTCAAAGCGCGTGGCGGTTCCGTGCCGCGCGACGGGATCGTGGCTCTGGCGCCGTCGCTCGACTCGTGCGGTCCGATCGCCCGTTCCGTGGAGGATCTGTCTCTGATGTGGGCCGCAATGACGGGCTCCGGGATCGCTCCCTCGGAACACCCGGTGATCGGCATCGTCGAGGCCGACCGCCTCGGCGACATCAACCCCGCGACCTGGCGGGTCTATGCCGGTGCGATCGCGGCCGTGAGGGACGCAGGCATGAAGGTGGTTGTGGTCGATCTCCCCGACTTCGAAGCCTGGCGGCGGCCGGCGGCCTACCTGCTCGTGAACGAGGCATTGAAGGCACATCGCGAGGCCGGGTGGTTTCCGGAGCGAGCGGAGCTCTACGACGACATCGTGCTTGGCAACCTGAGGTACGCCGAGGGCCTGAGCCCGGAACGCATCGAGGACGAGGTGCGTCCGCTCATCGCCCTTCGGACCGCGTACGAAGAGGCTCTCGGCACGGTTACGGCCATCCTCATTCCCACAACGCCGCTTCCGGCCCCCACGGTCGAGGGCATCTCGTCCGATCCGAAGTTGCGCAGGAAGGTCACGGTCGAAGTCGCTAGGTACGCGGCCTCGGTGAACCTTTGCGCCGCTGCGGCGGTGACGATCCCCTGGGATCTCGACGCGGGACTTCCGGTCGGCGTGGACGTCGTCGGGGCCACCGAAGAGAGCGTGTTGGCGGTCGCGCGGCGACTCGAGGCGCTCGCCCCGGGCGTAGGGATCCCGCCCGACGACAAGGGCTGATGCGGATCCGCATCGCGGTTCCCGCCCTCGCTCTCGCCGAACGGCATCCTTCGGGGACGGTCCTCGGCGGCGGCTCCGGGGCTCTCTACCTCGCGCTCGGTGGCGACGTCGTCGCGCTCACCGGCCCCGCCGTTGTCGAGATGCCGGTGGGGATCGGGCTTGAGGGGCCGCCCCCCGATCTGGCGCCGGGGACCGGGGTCAATCTGGCTCCGACCGGACTTACTTGGCCGGGAGGTGAGACCTTGTGGGACGGCGCTGAGATCTACGACCCGACGATCGGGGTGGTGCAGCCCGGTCCGTGGCTCGAGGAGCGGGCGCGCTACATCGAAGCCCTGGTTCCGGCGCCGCCGGAGATCGACGGGGTGGACGCGCTGAGACGCGCGATCGACATGCTCGATCCGGCGGACGCGGCCGAGGCGGCGCGTGTGCTGACCGGGCGCGGCGGGGGACTGACCCCCGAAGGGGACGACCTGCTCGCGGCCTCAGCGGGGGCGGCGCGCGCCGTGGGCTGGCCCGACGGGTGGATCCGGAGCCTTCTGGTGCCCGGATTGATGGCGCGCACGACGAGCCTCTCGGCCTCTCTGCTTCGCCACGCGGTCGAGGGACGCGTGATCGCTCCGTTGGTGGAGCTGTGGGATCCGGTAAACCCGGGCTGGCGAGTGGCGGCCGACCGGCTGGCGGTCCTCGGCCACTCGACCGGGCCCGCCTATCTCACCGCCGCCGCTCTGGTCATGACGGGCCGTACTGAGACAGACTGAACGGATGTCGCTGAACATCACGTCGGCGGGAACGGTCCGAAAGCTGCTCGATCGTTGGAGCGTTCTCTGCCCCGGGGACCCGTTCCTCGAGTTCGAGTCAGAGGATGGTTCGGTCACCTCCCTGACCTACGGCCAGATGCACGAGCGCGCTCTCCGCGCGGCGGGTCTGCTGAACTCGTTGGGGGTCGAGCCGGGAGACCGCGTCCTCGTCCATATGCCCAACCGAGCTGAGTTCTTCGACGCGTGGTTCGGTTGCGCGGTGCTGGGAGCGGTGATGGTACCCACCAACCCTCTCCTCACCCGGGCGGAGCTGTCCTTTGAGATCGCGCACTCGGGCACGGTTGTCGCCGTCACCACACCCGAGCTCGAGGCGTCCGTGCAGGCGGCGCGCGCGGAGACGGACCTGACGCAGGTGATCGCGACCGGCGCGGACATGGACGAGCGTCTCGCCGCCGCGGATGGTTACCGCGGCGAGGGACCGGCAGACCGCGACCCTGCGGCGATCCTGTACACGTCGGGAACCACGAGCCGCCCCAAGGGTGTGGTGGTGACCAATGCCAACTACATCTATGCCGGCGAGGTGGTTGCCGGGCACCTGCGGATCCGAGGCGACGACCGCTGGCTCGTCGTGCTGCCGCTGTTCCATGCGAACGCCCAGTACTACTCGACGATGTCGGCGCTGGTGTCGGGAGCCTCGGTGGCCGTCATGGGGAGGTTCAGCGCCACGCGGTGGAGCGATCAAGCGTCCCGGCATGGAGTGACGCTAGCGAGTTTGTTCGCGGCTCCGATCCGGATGATCCTCGCGGCCGAAGCATCTTCGCGGGACTCCGACAACGCGCTGCGAGCCGTGATCTTTTCCCAGAACGTGTCCGAAGGGCAGCTGAGCGAGTTCGAGGAACGTTTCGGGGTGGGGCTCCTCCAGCTCTACGGGATGACCGAGACGATCGCTCCGCCGGTGATCAACCCTCTTAACGGAGAACGCAGGAACATGAGCCTCGGCCGTCCCACGCTCCCGTCGTGGCTGAAGTTGATCGACGGCGAAGGCCGCGAGGTGCCTGTGGGGGAGCCGGGCGAGCTCCTCGTGGGAGGAGAACAGGGGCTGAGCCTGATGGACGGTTACCTCGACGATCCAGTCGCGACCGCCGAGGCCCTCCGGGACGGCTGGCTCCACACCGGAGACCTGGCCCGCGCCGATGCCGACGGCTACCTCTATTTCGTTGACCGGGCGAAGGACATGATCAAGCGGGCGGGGGAGAACGTGTCGGCGGGTGAGATCGAAGCGGTGGTTAACGGACACCCTGCGGTGCTCGAAAGCGCTGCGATCGGGGTTCCGGACGAGATGCGCGACGAGGCGATCCGCTTGTTCTGTGTGCTCCGCGACGGGGGTCGGGCCACCGAGGGAGACATCCTGGAATGGTGCAGAGAGTACTTGGCGGGCTTCAAGATCCCCCGCGACGTCCGGTTCGTCACGACGCTTCCCCGGACCTCTGTAGGTAAGGTGCAGAAAGAAGCTTTGCGAAACAGCATGGGTGATGAGGGAACGGATGTGAAAGAAAAAGGATGAAGCCGCCGCGGTTCGAATACCACCGTCCTTCGTCGCGCGATGAAGTAGCGGCCCTTCTGGCCCAGCACGGCGACGAGTCTAAGATCCTCGCCGGTGGTCAATCGCTGGTGCCGATGCTCAACTTCCGCCTGGCGCACCCGGACCACCTGGTCGACATCAATCATCTCGAGGGAGAAGCCAGCGAACCGGAGTTAGGTGATCGGTGGGTAACGTTCGGGCCGCTGGTGAGGCATGTAGCGGCTGAACGTTCGCTGGTCGTGGAAGAAGAGGTTCCGCTGTTGTTCGAGGCGCTCAGGTTCGTCGCCCATCCCGCTATCAGAACGCGCGGAACCATCGTCGGCAGCATCGCCCATTCCGATCCGGCCGCTGAGATCCCCGCGGTCCTCACCGCATTGGGAGGCGAGATCGTCGCTCGCAGTGCCAGAGGCGAACGGACGATCCATTCCGATGACTGCTTCGTCGGTCCACTGATCAACGCCCTCAAGCATGATGAATGGATGGAAGCGGTGAGGTTCCCTCGCCGGGCGGAGGGAGAAGGGTTCGCGTTCGAGGAGTTCTCGCGCCGCAGCGGCGACTACGCGTTGTGTGGCGTCGCAGCCGCTGCGCGACCCTCTGGAAGCGGTATGAACGTGACGCTCGCGTATCTCGGCGTTGGAGTTACCCCTCAGACGATCGAGGTTTCGGCACGACCGGTCTCCGAGTATCAGCACCCGTCGTTCTTCGGCGAGCTCGAGGGACTGGTCCACGCGGAGCTGAGGCCCTACGACGACATCCACGCAACCGGCGCCTACAAACGCTTCCTGGCCGTCCGTCTCGGGGTCAAGGCCGCGCGCAGAGCCGTCAGCATGGGAGAGCCGGCATGACGGGAGACAAGATGAGGATCTCGCTGACGGTCAACGGGGAGACACGCGAGGTCGATGTAGAACCACGCTGGCTGCTCTCTGATGTCTTACGGCACGAACTCGGTCTCACCGGCACGCACGTCGGCTGCGAGCACGGGGTCTGCGGCTGTTGCACGGTGCTGATAGATGGGGGTCCGGCGCGCTCCTGCCTCGCGCTGGCGGTGTCCGTCGATGGTGCCGAGATAACGACCGTCGAGAGCCTGGCGGCCGAAGACGGTCAACTCCACCCCCTTCAGGAATCGTTCCAGAAGCACCACGGCCTCCAGTGCGGGTTCTGCACGCCCGGTTTCCTCATGACGGCGATGCCGTTCTGGGAGAACGCCGAGGACATGAGCGACGACGAGCTTCGTAAGGAGATCTCGGGCCAGTTGTGCAGATGTACCGGCTACTCGGGCATCCTTGCCTCGATCCACGGTGCCGCCGCGGTCGCCAGGGAACGCGAACGGAGCGATTCGTCTCGACGAATCGCAGAACAGGATGTCGATCAATGACCACCAAGATGTTCGGTGCCCCGGTCCAGCGCAACGAGGATCCTAGGTTCCTCACCGGGAAAGGCCGCTACGTAGACGACTTCGAGAGCGGCGCTTACGGGGCGGCGTTCCTCCGCAGCGATTTCGGCCACGCCAAGATCCTCGAGATCGATGTCGCTGCTGCACTCGCGCTCGACGGTGTTTACGGTGTCTACACGCACGCCGACCTCGAGGGAGTGTTGAGCGAACCGCTGCCGCTCTTGATCCCGAACCCCAATCTCTTCGCTCCTCGTACCCAATACGCGCTGGCCAAGGAAGAGGTCTGCTACGTCGGCGAGGTCGTCGCGATGGTCGTGGCGAAGGACCGGTACATCGCCGAGGACGCGGCCGGCATGATCTTCGTCGATTACGAACCGCTACCGGTGGCCTCGGATCTCGAAGGTGCGTCGCAGGTTGGGGCTCCCGTGGCTCACTCGGATATGGATGACAACGTGAACGGCCGGGTGGCCGAAGAGAAGGGCGACGTCGACGGCGCGATCTCGGCTGCCACCCATGTCTTCGAGTGGCGTTTCGAGATCGAGCGGGCTGCGGCGATGCCGATGGAGACGCGCGGCGTCGTTGCCGACTACGACACGCGGACCGAGTCGCTGCTGATGTACGACTCGACGCAGGCCCCCACGGGGGTGCGCGGTGGACTTGCCCAGCTGTTCGGCCTCGACCCCGACAACGTTCACGTGGTTGCTCCGGACGTCGGCGGCGGGTTCGGGATGAAAGTGATCCAGTTCTATCCGGAAGAGGTCATGGTGGCGTGGGCGTCGAGGAAGCTCGGCCACGTCGTCAAGTGGATAGAGGATCGTCGCGAGGACTTCGTCGGTTCGAACCACGAGCGCGGGCAGGTCCATCACGTCAAGGTCGGGGCTGATGACGAGGGCCACATCCTGGCGATGGACGTGAAGTTCATCAACGACGCCGGCGCGTATTGCTCGTACGGACTCATCATTCCGATCGTGACCGCAGCCCAGATGCAGGGGCCTTACAAGATCAAGAACTTCCGTTACGAGTTCCGCAACATCTTCACCAACAAGGTTCCGACCTCTCCCTATCGCGGAGCTGGACGGCCGCAAGCCGTCTACGTGATGGAACGCGTCATGGACAGGGTCGCCGGAGAGCTGGGGATCGACCGCACCGAGATCCGCCGCCGCAACTTCATCGGGCCGGACGAGTTCCCTTACGAGGTCGGGGTCATGTGGCAGGACGGGGGCAACGTGGTCTACGACTCGGGCGACTACGAGAAGGGACTCGACGTCCTCCTTGAGGCCCTCGACTACCCCGCGTTCCTGGCCGATCAGAAGAAGGCGCGCGAGGAAGGCCGGTTGCTTGGGCTCGGGATCGGGTGCTACGTCGAGGGAACGGGCATCGGACCCTATGAAGGCGCGCTGATCAAGATCCTTAACGACGGGTCGGTAACCGTCGCGATCGCGGTCGGTACCCAGGGCCAGGGTCACGAGACCGTGTTCGCTCAGATCGTGTCCGACGAGCTTGGCGTTCCGGTAGACAGGATCAAGATCGTCTCGGGCGACACGCGCAGGCTCGGTTACGGCGTCGGAACGTTCGCCAGCAGGAGTGCGGTGGTGGCCGGCAACGCGGTTCTGAAGGCCGCGCAGACGGTGAAGCGCAAGGCGGCCGAGGTCGCCTCGAGGTCGCTCGAGGTCAGCGTCGAAGACCTCGTGTTCGCGGACGGAAGGGTCCACGTCGAAGGAGCACCCGACGTCGGCGTACCGCTCGGACAGCTGGCGATCATCTCCAATCCGCTCCGGTACGCGTTCGGCAAGGATTCCGAGGAAGCCGTGCTCCTCGCCCAGCGCGCCTATGCCGGAAGCGATCGCCCGCTTCCGGAGGGGACGTCACCCGGGCTCGAGGCCACCGAGTTCTTCAGTCCCAAGGCCGGGGTGTTCGCGTTCGGCACCCACGCCGCCGTGGTCGAGATCGATCGTGATACCTGCAACCTCAAGATCCTTCGCTACGTCGTGCACCACGACTGTGGGAAGGTCATCAACCCCATGATCGTCGACGGTCAGGTCCAGGGTGGTGTCGCCCAGGGCATCGGAGGCGCGTTCTACGAGAAGTTCGAGTACGACGAAGAAGCACAGTTGACCAACGCAACGTTCATGGACTTCCTGATCCCCTACGCAACCGAGATCCCGACCCTCGAACTCCACCACACCGAGACGCCTTCCCCGCTGAATCCCCTCGGGATCAAGGGCGTCGGAGAAGCCGGAACGATCCCGGGCGCGGCGGTGATCGCCAACGCCGTCTCCGATGCGCTCGGCCAACCGGTCGACAAGATGCCACTGTCTCCCCTGATCCTGTTCGAGATGATGCATCCGAGTTTGGACGGATGACCGTCCGAATAGGCATAGACACCGGCGGAACCTTCACCGACATCGTCGGTGCCGACGAAGACACCGGCACCGTGGTGAGCGTCAAGATACCGTCGACGCCGCACGATCCCTCGGTAGCTTTCATGGACGGTCTCGCCAAGGTTCTGGGTGTCATGGGGCTCGGATCTCATGCGGTGAGCGCGGTGTCTCATGGCACGACGGTTGCGACGAATGCCTTGCTCCAGGAAGAGTTTCCGAATCTCGGCTTCGTGACCACGCACGGGTTCAAGCACATCCTCGAGATCGCCCGTCAGAGCGTCCCCGAGGGATACGGGAACTCCTATTTCTGGGTGAAGCCCGAGCGGATCGTCCCACTTCATCTCGTGCGCGAGGTGCCCGAACGGGTCGATGCAGGGGGCGAGGTCGTGACCGCTTTCGATGCGGTCGCGGCGCGGGCGGTGGCGCGGTGGTTCAGGGAACAGGGTGTTGATGCGGTCGGCGTCTGCTTCATCAATGCCTACATCAATCCCGCCCACGAACATCAGATGCGAGAGATCATGGCCGAGGAGTATCCGGAGTGCGCGGTATCGATCTCCTCAGATGTTCTTCGCGAGTACCGCGAGTACGAACGCTCGGTTACGACGCTCGTCGATGCATTCGTGAAACCTCGGGTCGGCCGCTACGTTCACGGGATCAAGGAGCGCCTCGATCCGGTCCCCTTCTACGTGATGAAGAGCAACGGGGGAGTGATGTCGGCGGCCGAGATCGAGGGAGCACCGATCACGACGATCCTGTCGGGACCTGCGGCTGGAGTCCTCGGGGCGATCGCCATCGCCGAGGCCGCCGGGTTCGATGAGATCCTGACCCTCGATGGTGGAGGGACCTCGACCGATGTGAGCGTCGTGCGCGGTGCCGAACCCGTGCTCACGACCGAGGGCGCGGTCGGCCGCTTCCCGGTCAAGGTCCCTATGGTGGACATCGTTACGGTCGGCACCGGAGGCGGCTCGATCGCGTGGCGCGCTCCGGACGGGGGCCTCAAGGTAGGCCCGCGGTCTGCGGGCGCCGACCCCGGGCCGCTGTGCTATTCGAAGGGCGGTCTCGAACCGGCCTCGACCGACGCGCATCTGGCCCTCGGCCGTCTTCCCGGCGCGTTGCTCGGTGGGGAGATCGCCCTCGACCCCGAGGCTTCTCGAGACGGCCTCGCGGTTCTGGCCGCTTCGGTCGGGCTCGAGCTCGAAGCGTGCGCCTCAGGGGTCATCGAGATCGCCGCCTGGAACCAGGCCAACGCGATCCGGCAGATGACTGTCAGGCGGGGCCTCGACATCAGAGATTTTGCCATGATCGCGTTCGGAGGCTCCGGGCCTCTGAGTGCGTGCAAGCTCCTCGACATCCTGTCGCTCAGGGCCGCGATCGTTCCGCCGAGCCCCGGGAACCTGAGTGCGTTCGGTCTCCTCAGCGTCGATGTCCGTAACGACTACGTGCAGACGTTCGTGAAGCGGAACCAGGCGCTGGACGCGGACGATCTGCGCGCCGTCTACGACGACCTCGGATCGCAGGCTCAAGGCGCGTTGGACCGCGCCGGGTTCGCCCAGGACCGGCGCCTCCTGGCTCGCTCGGCCGATCTCCGGTACCTCGGCCAGGCATACGAGGTGCGGGTAGCGGCTCCCGGCGGAGCGGTCGACGCCGGGTTCGTGAGTGAGGTGATCGGTCGCTTCCACGATGAGCACGAACGCCTCTACGGATACTGCTACAGGAACGATGAATCTCAAGTACCTGAGTGGGTCAACGCGCGCGTCGCCGGGATCGGGAGCATCTCGAAGCCGTCCCTCCCGCGGGTCGAGCGCGGCGATGGCGACTCCGGCAGGGCGGTGTCCGGAACCAGATCGGTGTTCTTCGACGGCTGGCACGATGCAACGATCTACCGGCGGGACCGGTTGTTGCCGGGCGATGTCGTCTCGGGGCCTGCGGTGGTTGAGGAGTACGGGTCGACCACGCCGATCGCTCCGGACTTCTCCGCCCGCGTCGACAGTGTGGGGAATCTCGTGATCACCGGAGGAAAAGGATGAGCGTGATCGATCCCGTCGTCCTCGAGATCGTCGAGGGAACCCTCGCCTCGATCGAAGCCGAGGTCGAAGACGCGATCGGGCGGACCGCACGCTCGCCGATGATCCGGGATCAACACGATTTTCGGGCCGGCATCCACGACCGCAGGCTGCGGAAACTGACCGGCCGTTCTTATTCGGCCCTCGTCCATCCGGTGGTGCGCGACTTCCCGATCGAAGCGATGAACGAAGGCGATATCTTCTTCCACAACGACGTCTACACCTCCGAGGGTGGGGTCGGACACCTCCCCGATCTGACGGTCACCGTGCCGGTCTTCCATGACGGAGTGGTGGTGGCGTTCGTGCAGGCCTTCGGTCATCACGACGACATCGGCGGGATGGTGCCCGGCTCGATGCCGTCGAATGCGACCTCGGCGTTCCAGGAAGGGTTGATGGTTCCGCCGATCAAGCTCTACGACCGGGGCGTGGCTAACGAGGCGGCGATCCGGATCATCACCCGGAACTCTCGTCTGCCGGATCACATCGCCGGCGACCTCGACTCGGAATGCGCGGCCACGAGCATGGGGGCCAAGCGGCTCGAGGAGCTCTTCACGAGATACGGACGTGGGGTCGTCGAGGCGTGCTTCGATCACATCATCTCCAAGACGACCGAGACGTTCCGGCGCGAGATCCTCCCGAAGATCCCCGACGGGACGTACGTTTGGGAGGACTACGCGGAGCACGACGGGGTCGACCCTCCGCGGCTGCACGCGCAACGCATCACGCTGACGAAGACATCCGAGAAGCTGACGATCGACTTCACCGGCACCTCCCCTCAGGCCAAAGGACCGATCAACCACGCCGGGGACTACGCCGACGGCAACTTCCTCAAGAAGTGGATCGCTCCGGTG
Source organism: Actinomycetota bacterium (assembly GCA_016649855.1). Classification (GTDB taxonomy): domain Bacteria; phylum Actinomycetota; class CADDZG01; order CADDZG01; family WHSQ01; genus WHTI01. Next base: position 13,012 of record JAENWQ010000019.1, read on the forward strand.
CTGCGGAACCTCGCCGATACGCCCGAGCGGATGGCCGAACTAGATGTCAATGAGGGGATCGTCGAGTTGATCGACATGAAGTTCCCCCCGCCGGGGACCTTGCTGACGCCGGTCTTCCCGGCCCCCACCAACGCGCGGACGTTCGTGATCCTCAGGCTCCTCGGGGTCTTCGCCGGTGTGCTGGCGAAAGCGACCGGCGGCCGCATGCCCGCCGACCAGGAGACGATCCGTTACACCGGCATCACCGGCACCGGGCCGGATGGTGAGTGGTACCTCTACCGCGAGATCCTCGGCGGGGGGTCCGGCGGCCGCTACTACGCCGACGGTTCCGACACGATCCACATCGTTCCCGATTCCAAGAACATGCCGGCCGAGTTCATCGAGAACTCGTTCCCGGTCCGGGTCGAACGCCTCGGTCTCGCCACCGACTCTGGCGGGCCCGGGCAGCACCGCGGCGGGCTCGGTTACGACAAGTGGATCCGGGTGCTCGAGGACGCGACGTTCCTGTCGATCGCGGACCGTTCGATCCTCCAGTGCGGGGCTCAAGGGCGGTAAGGCCGGAGCGCCGTTCAAGGTGACGATCGACCCGGGCGGCCCCAACGAGCGTGTCCTTCCGGGTCTGTCCGACAACGTCGCGGTGAAGGCGGGCGAGATCGTCCGGATCGAGACGACCGGGGGCGGCGGGTGGGGAGACCCGCTCGAGCGCGACCCCGGTGCGGTAGCGCGCGATGTCCTCCAGGAAAAGGTGTCGCCCGGGGCGGCAAGGGATGACTACGGGGTCGTGTTGACCTCCCCCGGGGTCGCCCTCGCCGCTACCGAGGAACTGCGCGCGGCGATGAGGGCCGAGCGCGGAGAGGTGCCGTTCTTCGACCGGGGGCCGGGCTACGTCCGCCTTGCCGGCAGGGATCATGCGGAGGTCGACACTCTGTGAGCAAACGAAGAGATTCGTCTCGACGAATCGTGGTCGAGCGCGGTACGTACCACGACTCGGTAACGCTGATGCTGGCGTCGCGCGACGCTGAGGCAACCGAAGGGATCGTGTTCGCCGCTGCGGCCGCGGCCACTCCCGTGAACCTCGAGCTCCTGGAGGGGCGGGGTTTCGAGCTTCCTTTAGACCTCGTGCCCGATGACCTCTTGATCGCGATCGAAGGGACCGACGAGACGGCGGTCGAGGCGGCCGCAGCCGCGATCGAGGCGCGCTTGTCCGCGCGGCCACGGGCCGCCGAGGATTCCACGGTGGCGGCTCCCCGGTCGCTGCGCTCCGCCGCGCGGCGGGATCCCGGCATCGATCTCGCGTTCGTCTCCGTGCCCGGCCGCTTCGCTGCGTACGAAGTCGCGAACGCCCTGGATGCCGGCCTCAACGTCTTCTGCTTCTCCGACGGTGTCTCGCTCGAAGCCGAGGTCGCGCTAAAGAGGCGGGCGGTTGATGCAGGTCTCTTTGTGATGGGACCCGATTGCGGCACCGCGATCGTCTCCGGCGTCGCGCTCGGCTTTGCCAACGTCGTGCGGAGCGGTCCCGTCGGCATCGTCGGTGCGTCGGGAACCGGTACGCAGGAGGTCTGCTGTCTCCTCGACGCTGCTGGTGTCGGGGTCAGCCACGCCATCGGTGTGGGGGGCCGCGACCTGAGCGCGCCGGTGGGCGGGCTGATGACGATCGCGGGGATCGAGCTGCTGGCGCGCGACTCTGAAACCGAGATCATCGTCGTTGTCTCGAAGCCTCCCGACGCGGCGGTCGCCGAACGCGTTCTGGCAGCGGTGCAAGCCGCCGGGAAGCCGTTCGTCCTCGCGTTGTTGGGGGCCGGGAATCTCGGCGGCGACGATGCGGTTGCGACGCTCGAAGCGGCAGCGCTCCGCGCCGCGGAGCTGGCGGGAGGCCACCTTCTTCTCGAGGAACCGGTGATCGAGCGTGCGACACCCGGTGAGGTCGTCGGGTTGTTCACCGGTGGCACGTTGAGCGAAGAAGCAGGGGCGATCGTTGCAGCTGCGGGCCTCGAGTACCGCTTCATCGATTTCGGTGACGACGAGATGACCGCGGGTCGCGCTCACCCGATGATCGACCCCACGCTTCGGAACGAGGCCCTGACGCGCGAGGCCGCCGGCTCGGCCGGTGTGGTCGTGATCGATGTCGTCCTGGGGCACGGCGCTCATCCCGACCCCGCCGCCGGCCTAGCGCCCCTGATCCGCAGCGCGCTGGGCATCAGGGGAGACAACCTCACGATCATCGCCACCGTGTGCGGCACCGCGGGCGACCCGCAGGGGCTCGGCGCGCAGATGGGCGCTCTATCGGAGGCCGGAGCAATTGTTACGCGGAGCGCGGCATCGGCCGGGCGCCTGGCAACAGCCGCGGGAGGGGGAGCATGAGCCTCCTCGACGGGGTGCGGGTCGCCAACGCGGGCATCGAGCTGTTCGCGACCGAGCTCGAAGCCCAAGGTGGATCGGTTACCAGGGTCGATTGGAGGCCGCCGGTGCCGGGTTCCGAGGCCGCGCTGGCTCGCCTGGCAACGGCTTCGACCGCCGAGGCGAACGAGCGCGCGACGGCGAGGATGCAGGCCGCGCATCCCAGGCTGGGAGGTATCGGGATAGCGCGCGAGCTGATCGAGGATCTCGAGCCCGGAACCTTCCTCCATGCCGGGCCCCCGATCGAGTGGCCGGATATGGCAGGCCCGCTCAGGGGAGCGATCATCGGCGCTGCGCTGCTCGAGAATCTCGCCGATGACCCCGAGGACGCCGCGAAGAAGGCCGCTGCGGGGGAGTTCCGCTTCGTTCCGTGCCACGAGCGCGGCGCGGTCGGGCCGATGGCGGGCGTGGTCAGTCCCTCGATGCCGGTGTGGATCGTGGACAACGAGCCGGGCGGCAACCGTGCGTTCTGCACTCTCAACGAGGGCCTCGGAAAGGTCTTGAGGTACGGGGCTTACGACGCCGGCGTGATCGAGCGTCTCCGGTGGATGTCCGCGGTTCTCGCCCCGGTGCTGACCTCCGCGCTCGAGATCCTCGCGGAGCCCCTCGACCTCAGAGCGATGATCGCCCATGCGCTTCAGATGGGGGACGAGCTCCACAACCGCAACCGGGCCGCCACCTCGTTGCTACTCCGAACGCTGCTGCCCGCCCTGCTCCAGGTGGATCATCCCCGGAGCGATGTCGTCGACGCGACCCAGTTCATCTCGTCCAACGATCATTTCTTCCTGAACCTCGCGATGGCGTCGGCCAAGGCGACCGCGGACGCCGCCGCCGGCACCCGGGGGAGCTCGGTGGTCGTCTGCATGGCCCGCAACGGGACGGACTTCGGCCTCAGGCTCTCGGGAACGGGGGACCGCTGGTTCACAGGCCCTGCTGGCATCGTCGACGGTCTCTACCTGCCGGGGTTCGGCCCCGAGGACGCGAGCCCCGACATCGGCGATTCGACGATCACCGAAACCTGCGGCCTCGGGGGCATGGCGATGGCCGCGGCCCCCGCGATCGTCCGCTTCGTCGGTGGCACCCCCTCCGACGCCATCGCCACGACCAACCGGATGTACGAGATCACCTGGGATGAGAGCGACCACTACCAGGTGCCGGCGCTCGATCTCAGAGGCACGCCCCTCGGCATCGACTGCCGCGAGGTCGTCCACACGGGCATCCTCCCGGCCGTGAACACCGGGATCGCACACAAAGACCCCGGCGTCGGCCAGGTCGGGGCGGGCCTGGTCGACCCCCCGATGGCCGCCTTCCTCAAAGCCACCGAGGCCCTCGCCACCGCCTAACCACCTTTGAGGTGGTTTCCGCGCGGCCGGCCGCGCTCTAGGCACCTCAAAGGTGATCTGGGCGCGGGCCGCAGGAGATGGGACGGGGCTGCCGTATCGTCTCCTTGATGGATAAACGCGAACTGGTCGACAGATACGCCGAGATCGCGATCAAGGTCGGCGTGAATCTCCAACCAGGCCAGCTGTTGCAGATCGGCGGGGCGCTCGAGCATGCCCCGTTCATGAGAGCGCTGGCCTGTAAGGCGTATGAAGCCGGCGCTCGTTACGTCGACGTCCATTATTCCGATGCTCACATCCGCAAGTCGATGCTCACCCATGCCGATGAGGACGTGCTCACCTGGACCCCACCGTGGCTCTTGCGCCAAGGCGATGACCTCGCGGCGGAGCAGGGCGCGTACATCGGAGTAGTGGGGGATCCGGAGCCTAACCTGTTCGCGGATCTCGATCCCGCCCGTGTTGGGGGAGCGAGGATGCTTGAGCTCTCCGAACTGATCAACAACCAGATCAACGACCGCCTGATCTCGTGGGTGCTCGTCGCGTGTCCTACCGACGGCTGGGCGGAGTCGATCTTCGGCGAACCGGATACCGACCGCCTCTGGGACGCGATCGCTCGCGCCACGAGGTTGTACGAGGACGATCCGGTGGCGGCATGGTGGAATCACGTCGACGAGCTCGGACGCCGCTCCGCTGCGCTTAACGAGCAGGGGTTCGATGCGATCCGGTACACCGGCCCCGGGACCGACCTCACTACCGGTCTCAGCGAACGTTCGAAGTGGATGAGCGCCCGCTTCGAAACCGCATGGGGCACCAAGCACGTCCCCAACCTCCCGACCGAAGAGGTGTTCACCTCACCGGACTTCCGCCGCACTGAGGGGGTCGTCACTTCCACCTGCCCCCTGCAGATCGCGAATACCGGCGTGACCGTCCGCGATCTGAAGATCCGCTTCGAGGCCGGCAAGGCGGTCGAAGTGGAAGCAAGTTCGGGGGCGGAGATCGTCAAGGCTCAGATGGCGATCGACGATCAGGCGTCGTTCCTCGGCGAGCTGGCGCTCGTGGACAAGCAGTCCGCTGTGGGCAAGACCGGGGTCACGTTCGGGAACACGCTGTTCGACGAGAACGCGACCAGCCACATCGCCTACGGGTCGGGCTTCACGTTCTGCTTCGATGGGGCGGAGGCGAAGTCACCTGAGGAGATGCTCGCGATGGGCCTGAACTACTCGCGCGTGCACACGGACTTCATGATCGGGGGCCCTGAGGTCCAGATCGATGGGATCACGGCCGACGGAACCGCGGTCCCGATCATCCACGACGACACCTGGCAGCTCTAGGCGGCCAAACCTGTCCTCCGGCCAGAAAACCCTCATATCGCCAAGAGTGGGAATAATCGTGTAGGGTGCTGGTTGTTAGTCGCAATACGGCGGCACAGTTGCAGCAGGCAACGACCGCCACGAGATTTGTTCTCCGGTTCCTCCTCTAGGTGGTGCGGGCGTTTCGAATCTCCCGTTATGGCGGTCGGTACCGCCGCACCGAAGGAGTTGAACCAAGTTGCTTTCTTTCGCCGAACTGGGCGTATCCGCGCCTGTTCGAGAGGCCTTGTCCCGAAGAGGGATAGAGGAGCCTTTCCCGATCCAAGAGCTCGTCATGAAGGACGCGCTCGCGGGGCTCGATGTGCTCGCGAAGTCCAGGACCGGATCAGGCAAGACCCTGGCATTCGCGATCCCCATGGTCGAGCGCCTCGACGCCAAGTCCCGCAAGCCGTCCGGTCTGGTCCTCGTTCCGACGAGGGAGCTGGCCGTGCAGGTCACCGACGAGATCAAGGAGATCGCCCGGCAGCGCAACCTCCGCGTGGCCCCCGTCTACGGCGGGGTGTCTCTCTTCAAGCAGGCTAAGTACGCGTCGACCTCACAGATCATCGTGGCGACCCCCGGGCGCCTGCAGGACCTGATCGATCGCAGGATGCTGTCGGTCGCAGATATCCGCATCCTCGTCCTCGACGAGGCCGACCGGATGCTCGACATGGGCTTCCAGCCCCAGGTCGATCGGATCGTTGCCAACATGAAGGGCGCCCGTCAGACCATGTTCTTCTCGGCGACGCTCGACGGCCGCGTCGGAGATCTCGCTCGGTCCTACACCCACGACCCCGTTCGTCACGAGATCGAAAACAAGAGTCTCGTGATCGAAGAGGCCGACCACCGCTTCGTTCCCGTGGTCCACGAGGGCAAGATCGACAAGCTCGTGGACGAACTCCGAGAGGAGCGCGAGCTCGCGCTGGTCTTCGTTCGCACCAAACGAGGGGCCGACAAGCTCTCTCGTAAGTTGCGCGCGGCCGGCGTGGATTCGGAAGCGATGCACGGGAACATGAGCCAGTCGCAGCGCAAGCGTGCGCTCGACCGCTTCGCTTCAGGACGAGCGAACGTCCTTATCGCCACCGACGTCGCAGCCCGTGGTCTCGACCTCGACGGCATCACGCACGTCTTCAACTTCGATCCTCCGAACGACCACAAGGATTACGTTCACCGCGTCGGACGGACGGCTCGCGCCGGCCGCTCTGGTACCGGGATCACCTTCGTCGCCGACGACCAGCGTTACGAGGTCAGTGCGATCGCCCGTGCCCTGAAGCTCGATTCTCAGTTCGAGGCCGAGGGGCTCTTGCTCGTGATCCCCGGCCACAAGCTCAAGTCATCTGCAGGTCCGAAGACGAGGGACCGTAGGGCTCCTCTAGGAAACGGCCGGCACTCAAGATCCACCAGCAAGAACGACACCGGACGTGACCGCAAGGTAGCTCCGCATCGTTCGTCACGTCCGAGGGGAGGTGTTTCCATGGCAACCGGAACCGTTAAATGGTTCAACGACGCGAAGGGGTTTGGCTTCATCACCCCTGACGACGGAACGAAGGATCTCTTCGTTCATCACACGAGCATCAACGGCGAGGGCTTCAAGAGCCTCGCTGAGGGTGCGAAGGTCGAGTTCGACGCGCAGGAGGGGCAGAAAGGCCCCGAAGCGAAGAACGTAACGACCGTCTGATCGTTGACTGAAGGAGGACCGCGGTGGCTTTGCTGCCGCGGTCTTTCTGTTTTCTTAACGCAATAGGAGCCAGGCCAGACCGCCGGCAGCGGCGCTGACGATCGCGGCTGCGATGAGTACCTTCCCGGCGGGACCTGCTCTCTTGAAGTGCCTCTCCATCTTGGTCCCTGCATGGATGCTCAGGTCAACGAAGCGGCTGGCCCAGGCGAACTCTAGGGACAGGATCACGAAGCCGAAAGGGATGACGATGATCGCCGGGCCCGGGAAGACCGTCATGGCGAGACCGGCCAGGACCACCGTGAACCCCACGATCACTGCGAGTATCCGGAAGACCTTCCCCTTGCCTTCGTACATCCTCTCGGCCCACGCGCGCAGGTTCTCGATCTTTTCTCGGATCTTGTCGTCGGAGTCGCTCACGA
>JAENWQ010000248.1 GCA_016649855.1 Actinomycetota bacterium
CTCGCGGATTGCGATGGGAACCACGCCTTCAGCACCACGGACGCCGAGTTCCTCGAAGACAAAGCGCACTACCAGACACTGGACTGCGGATGAGCGAGTCAAGAGCATGACGCGCTCAGCGTCGCGTTTCGTGGGAGTCCTCGGGTGGCCCCTAGAACACACGCTGTCCCCGGTGATCCACAACGTAGCGTTCCGCGCCGTGGGGCTCGACTGGACCTATCTGGCGTTCCCGGTCCCGCCGGAACGGCTGCCCGACGCGATCGCCGGGTTGAGGGCTCTGGGGAGCGCCGGCGCGAACGTGACCATGCCGCACAAGCAGGCCGTGATCCCGCTCCTCGATGACGTCTCCGGTGATGCTCGGGCGGTCGGAGCGGTGAACACGATCGAGTGCCTCGGCGACCGTTTGATCGGGCACAACACCGATGTCGACGGATTCAGGGAGTTCGTATCCAAAGAGTCCGGGGTGGCCGTGACGGGGACGTCCTGCGTGGTCCTGGGGGCCGGGGGAGCTGCCAGGGCAATCGTTCGGGCACTCGAAGAGCTCGACGTGGGCGAGGTATCGGTCGTGGCGCGCCGGGAGGAGGCGGCCGAGGAGGTCGCCGGTTCGGCCCACCCCGGCTTCGCACGCGCGGCGCCCTGGGAGAGCGCGCAGGCCATCGCCGAGGACTCTGGAGTGATCGTGAACTGCACCCCGCTGGGGATGCGCGGGGAGGACGTTCTGCCGGGGGTCCCGTTCCACGAGGGCCAGCTGGTCCTCGACCTCATCTATCAGCCTCCGACGACCCCTCTGCTGGACAACGCGAGGGCGGCCGGAGCGGTCGCGTGGGGAGGTCTGGGGATGCTCGTCCTCCAGGCGGCGGCCTCCTTCGGGATCTGGACCGGCCAAGACCCACCCACGGATGTGATGTCTGCGGCAGCCGTGCGAGCGATCGGCTTAACCGGGGGGGCTCACATGCCGAAAGAACTAGAGCACGGAGCATAGAAAGTTAGTGGCCGCGCGTGGGAGCCTATTGGTTCGAGTGCGCGACGTGGGAGGAACCGATATGAGCAGCAGAGCGGATCGACTCGCAGACATCTTGGACGGATTCTTGGGAGAGGCTCCCGAGATCCAGGCCGCTGCCGTCGTAAGCGTTGACGGGCTGCCGATGGCGTCTGCCCTCCCACCCGAAGTAGAAGAGGAGCGCCTCGCGGCGATGTCTGCCGCACTCCACACGCTCGGTGAGCGGGCGGCCTCCGGCCTGGGCAAGGGCGGCCTCGAGCAGGTCTTCGTGGAAGCCGAGGATGGGTATGTTGTCCTTATGGCTGCCGGTGAAGGTGCCGTTCTCGTGGCCGTGGCCGACAGGGACGCCAAGCCGGGTCTCGTGATCTTCGAGATGCGCAAGGCGGCTCATCGTGTCGCCGGCGTCCTGGGCGGCCAAGGCTCCTTCAGAGAGGGCTCTCTCAGGGAGGTCCGCGATGTTCCCGCTGTTCCGAGGGCCCCCGGCGATCAAGGATTCGAGACGGTTGAAACGCTCGAGGAGGACGCCGCTCCGGTCCTGGATCCGTTCGCTACGCCTACCGAACCGTTCCTTGCTCCTCCACCACCTCCTCCGGACGACGAAGAAGACGATCACGCAATCTCCAGCTGGCATTAACCGGCTGGTACCCGAGAAAGAGATGAGACGCACGGTGAAGGACGCCAGAGATGCTTAGAGGATCGCTAGAGGAGTTCCCGCTGTCGGACATCTTCCGGCTGATCGCTGGTGCCCGGAAGACCGGCCGCCTCGAGATCTCGCGGCGTGCCGGTAGCGGCGGCGTCTACTTCCGGGATGGAGAGATCTACTTCGCCGAATCGAGCTTGACCAGGGAACCTCTCGGCCAGAAGCTGGTTCGCGCCGGTGTCCTCAGCGAGCGCGATCTAATGAAAGCGCTCGACGAGCACGCCGCCTCGGGCATGAGGGTCGGCGAGGTCCTGGTTCGCAACGGTGCGATCGACAAGTCTCAGCTGGCGGTCGCGATCCGTAGCCAGGTCCAGGACGCGGCATCCGACTGTCTCAAGTGGGAGGTCGGGGAGTTCGAGTTCGAATCCTCCTCCGAGGTCGTTGCCGAGATCCCCATCCGGGTCACGGTCGACTACGTGATCATGGAGGCATCCCGTCTCATCGATGACGTCGCCGGTACCGAACGCAAGATCAGGTCCAGGAAGATGGTCATGCGCCGCGTCGCCGACATCTCCGAGGCGAAGCAGGTTCTTAGACTGTCGACCGGCGAAGAGCGCATCTTTCTGCTGGTGGACGGCGAGCGACGGGTCTCCGAGATCATCGCGGACGCCGATGGCGACGAATTGACGGTTCTGCGGACCCTGCACGGTCTGCTCAGCTCCGGGATGGCCGAGGTGGTTCCCGCCGCGGCCCGGGAGCCGGAGCCTTCGGCTTACGCGGTCGATCCCGTACGCGCGGCCGAGGCGGTCTCTGCTGCGGTCGAAGAGACCGGTTTCTCGTCCGCCGGGAACCAGGATGCCCCCAGCGCCAATGCCGGGGCCCGCGCCAGCGTCCCAAAGGTCGATGAGGTGTCTGCGGACACGGACGATGTCGAGATCTTCTCCGCCGAGCCCGAAGCGATCACGATCACCGAAGAAGAACCTCCGCCCATCGCCGTCCAGGCGGAAGCGGAGGCCGAGATCAGCTCGATCGCGGCGGCGCCACCGGCGCCGCCCGCTCCGGTCCTCGAGGTTCCCGCTCCGGTCAGAGGGTGGTTCGAGGACCCCGAGCTGAAGAAGGACACGGTCACGCTCGAAGCGGGGGAAGAAGCGCCACCGGCGATGGCCGGCGACGACCTCGCTGCTGCGCTGGAGGCCTCGTTGCACCGTCAC
>JAENWQ010000176.1 GCA_016649855.1 Actinomycetota bacterium
GCTCTGGCCCGACTTGGGTGAGGAACGAGCGTGAACCTCATGTGGTTGCTCGCCCTCGCTCAGAGCCCATCGCCCAGCCCAACGATCCTGAGAGCTCCGCCGGCCGGCGGTCTCGAAACCGCGGGCGCCATCATCTCGATCCTCTTCGCCGTGGCTGCTGCAGTCATCGGGTACCGCATCATCAGGGGCGGTCGCGGGCTGTAACGACAAACCGGGCAACCCGGGCCCCCCTTTCAGAGGTGGCTCCCTGCTATACCCTGTGGTCGATCTGCTGTTCTCACGCCAACGAAGTCGGCGGGCGCTCGCGCCCAAGGAGGTTCCAGACAAACATGAGACGCATCGCGGCAGTTATCACCGCCCTGACAGCACTTGCGGCGTTCTCGGTACAGCCGGCCGTGGCCGATCCACCCGCCGTGCCGGACGGGATGACCGCCTACGCAGTGATCCCTCCCGGCCAGAGTGGCGCGATCTTCGGTCCGCAATCCTCCCACCGCATGGACCAGTTCGACCTGTACAAGAACCTCATCACCGACGACAACGTGACCCAGGATGAGCTGCTCACGTACTTCCACGACTTCGGGTTCGGCACGTCGGACGTCGAGCGCGAATACCAGCCGGCCGATCGAACCGACGTAACCATCTACCGCGATGGGCTGGGGATCCCACACATCTACGGTTCTGATGCAGGCGTCGGTTTCGCGCTCGGCTACGCAACCGCAGAGGATCGTCTGTGGCACATGACCGTCCTGCGCGCCGCTGCGAAGGGAACCCTGGGCGAGGTCCTCGGTGACGGCTACCAGGCCTACGACTCGAGTATCCGTCGCGACGGATACTCGCTCGGAGAGGTCAAGAGGATCTTCGACCGTTGGGGCAACAAGTTCGGCGTCGCCGGCTCAAAGACACAAAAGTTGCTCCGCAATTACGCGAAGGGCGTGAACGCCTACATCGCCGAGGTCAACGCCGACGAGATCCCCAAGCCGCTCGAGTTCGTCAACTTCGGCATCGAGCCCCAGAACTGGAAGCCGACCGACACCCTGTACCTAGCGATCCTGCAGCTTCGTGGTTTCGGTGACGCCGCCGGAGGGGAACTCCGCAACGCCGCCCTCCTCCAGGGCCTCGAGGAGCGATTCGGACCGGAAACGGCCAACCTCATGCTCGAAGACATCCAGCGTCGCAACGACCCGGGAGCGGACACGACGATCCAGACCGCCGACGGAACGTTCGACTCCCAGGATCTCGGGAACCCCAAGGCGGCCGCGATCGCCATCCCCGATGATGCTGCGTCCCTGCTCAGTTCATCGGCCGCGAAGAACAAGGACGCTCGGGGCTTGAGGATCGAATCGCCGTCGTCCAACTTCCTCGCCGTGGCCCCGGAGCTGTCGGCCACGGGCGGATCCCTCGAGTGGGGAGGGCCGCAGGTCGGCTACTCGATCCCGCAGTTCTTCATGGACATCGACGTGCATGCCGATTCGTTCGACTTCCGCGGTCCCGCACTTCCGGGAGCCTCGATACTCGTACCGCTCGGCCGCTCGACGGACTTCGCCTGGTCGCTGACCACCGGCGTCTCGGACGCGGTCGACGTCCGGGTGGAGAAGCTCTGCAAGCGGATCAAGAAGGGGCCGCACAAGGGCGAGCCGTCGGCCAAGAAGCCGAAGGCCAGCTCTGCGTTCTACGAGCACGACAACAAGTGCAAGAAGATGAAGTCCCGCACCGAGACCGTCAACGTCCACGGTGGCGACAGCTTCGAAGTGAAGGTCCAGAGGACCTTCCACGGTCCGGTAGAAAGCCGGACGACCGTCGACGGATGGCCGGTCGCGATCGTGAAGGAACGCTTCTACTGGATGAAGGAAGCCGACGCGCTGCCGGTCTTCATGAAGGTCGTCACCGAGACGAACTCGGTCGAGGACTTCCAGGACACGGTGTCCAAGTTCGCGATGAACTTCAACGCCGTGTACGCGGACGCGACCGACATCGGTTACTTCCACGCCGGCTACTTCCCCAAGCGGGCGAAGGGTGTGAACACCCTGCTGCCGTCCTGGGGCACCGGTAAGTGGGACTTCCAGGGTCGGCGCGCCTTCTCGCACAACCCGAAGGTGATCAACCCGGCCCAGAGATGGGTCTCCAACTGGAACAACCAGCCGGCGCGCGGGTGGGACGGCGGGGACAGCACGAACTGGGGCCCGGCGGGACGCGCCCGCCTCCTGTCGGACCAGATGGCGGAGCTCGCCGAGGCCGGCGACATCACGCTGACCGACATCATCAACGTCGTTCGGATCGCCGCGACCCAGGATGCCCACGGTGTTCACCTGGGACCCGAGATGACGGCACTCGTCACACCGGCGGCCGGTACCGAGACCGACGCGCTGGACGCGATCAATGCGTGGATCGACGGCGGGGCACACCGGCTCGACGGCGACGACGACGGCCTCCAGGATGAGGGGAACGCAGTCGCCGTGTTCGACGCCTGGTACGACAACCTCGTCGATGCGACCTTCGACGACGAATTCCACGATCTGTACGGGTTCATCGAGCGCGACAAGAACACCGGGGCCGACCACTCGAACGGCTCGGCATACTTCGCCGACTTCTCCGACTACCTGTTCAACCTGCTGACCGCTCCCGACCAGTACGCGATCAACTACTGCGAGGACGTGGGCACCGAGCCCATCGAGACCTGCGATGGGCTCGTACAGCAGACCTTCGAGGCAGCCGTGGCCGAGACGACCGCAGACCAGGGCACCGGCGATGTGTCGGCATGGACCAGGCCGTTCGACACGATCACGTTCTCCGCAGTGGGCGCCGACGCGGAGATCACGATGCCGTGGCAGAACCGCGGCACCTGGAACCAGGCGATCCAGTTCGACGCACCGTAGACCGGCCGGGGGGTAACGCGAGGGAGGCGGCGGGAAACCCGTCGCCTCCCGCAGCGTGAACCTCTGCCTCTGATCTGAACGGTTCAGAACATCGGGGGCTCGGTGTAGACGCCCCATTCCTCTTTCAAGGCCTCGACCATCTCGCCGAGGGTCACGTAGGCCTTGGCCGCTTCGACCAGGACGGGCACCGAGCTCCGCGACTCGTCGCGTGCCATGGCCCTCAGGGCCACGATCGCGTCCTCGGCCCGCTTCGCGTCGCGGTTCGCCCTGACCTCGGCGACGCTCTTCGTCTGGCGCTCCTCGATCTCGGGGCCGATCAACAGGACCTCGGGGGACGCCTGGACGGTCTGCGTGAAGCGGTTGACCCCGACCATCACCTTCTTCCCCTGCTCGATGAGCTGCTGGTACCGGAACGCGGCGTCGGCCATCTCTTTCTGGAAGTAGCCCTCCTCGATCCCGGCGAGCATCCCGTCGAGGATCGAGTCATCGCCCATCTGGAGGATCGTGGCGAAGTACTCCTCGGCCGCGGCCTCCGTCTTGTCGGTGAGGTCCTCGAGGAACCACGACCCACCGAGCGGATCCGCGACGTTCGTGACACCGGTCTCGTAGCCGATGATCTGCTGGGTCCGCAGCGCGATCTCGACCGCCTCTTCCGTCGGGAGAGCCATGACCTCATCGAGCGAGTTGGTGTGGAGACTCTGGGTTCCTCCGAGAACCCCCGCGAGGGCCTCGGTCGCAGTCCGTACGACGTTGTTGTACGGCTGTTGGCCGGTGAGCGAAACACCCGCGGTCTGCGTGTGGAACTTGAGCATCCACGACCGTTCTTTCTTCGCCCCGTAGCGCTCCTTCATCCAGCGCGCCCAGATGCGGCGAGCGGCGCGGAACTTGGCGATCTCCTCGAAGAAGTCGATGTGAGAGTTGAAGAAGAAGCTGAGCCCCGGAGCGAAGTCGTCGACGTCGAGGCCCCGGCGGATACCGAGCTCGACGTGAGCGAACCCACTGGCGATGGTGAACGCGAGCTCCTGGACCGCCGTCGAGCCAGCTTCCCTGATGTGATAGCCGGAGATCGACAGCGGATGGTACTTCGGCACCTCGGTCGAGCAGTACTCCATCATGTCGCCGGTCAGCCTGAGGTGCGGCTCCGGCGGGAACAACCATTCCTTCTGAGCGATGTACTCCTTGAGGATGTCGGTCTGACACGTCCCGCCGAGCTTCGAGATCTCGGCCCCCTGCTTCTCCGCCGCCGCGATGTACATCGCGAACAGCATGGGGGCCGGCCCGGAGATCGTCATCGAGGTCGTGATGTCCTCGAGGTTGAGCCCCTCGAACAGGGTTTCCATGTCGGCGAGCGAGTCCACCGCCACACCGCACCGCCCGACCTCACCGAGCGAGTGCGGATCGTCCGAGTCCCGGCCCATGAGCGTCGGCATGTCGAAGGCGACCGATAATCCCGTCTGACCCTGACCTGTGAGGAACTTGAACCGCTCGTTGGTCTGATCGGCGGTCCCGAACCCGGCGAACTGACGCATGGTCCATAACCGCCCCCGGTAGCCCGTGGGATAGATGCCCCGGGTGAACGGGTATGCGCCGGGAACACCCAGTTTCGGGTCGCGCGCCGACTCCTCGCCGCCGTACAGGGGCTCGACCGGGACGCTCGAGAGGGTGTCGAAATCGACATCCTCACGGAGATGCGCCTCTTCGTAGCGCTTCTTCCACCTCTCGAACAGCTCGTCGCCCATAGCCCCGAGTTTACCCGGGGCGCGACAGGTGCAGCGTGGGTCAGTACGTGGCCAGTGGCGCTGCCAGGCGGATTGCGCTTGGCCCTGGGCCCCGCAAGCCTCTTCCCCCAAGCTCTTCGGAGCCTCATGCCGAGAGGCGCGATCCTTATGAGTGAAATAGTCACCGGTCGCTGATCAAAATGAGCCACTCAAGCGTCATACATACAAGAAGGATCGAAGCTAGACCGGCGCAGATTGGACGCTACGTGCAAGACAGCACTGAGATGGAGACATTCTGCCGAAGAATGCACCCGAGGCTCGTGGGCTTTGCCGGACTTCATTCCCGATCGACTACGCGAACGCGGCCCCCGATCTCGCCCTCACCAGCCTCCACTACTACTTCCCCTGGGCGATCAAGACGCTCATCAAGTGGAGCGTCTTCTGCACGATCACGGACCGGAGGATGCGCATCGATCAGGACATGGACAGGTACTTCAAGATCGGCGACGACCCGAAACTCTCCTACGAAGAGAAGCTCGAGCACTACCGCGTGATGGCCGAGGACTACTTCGAGACCGAGCGGTACAACGAGTTCTGCGCCGCGCACCTACCGGAGATCGACGAGGTGACCGTCGACTACATCGGGAGCCCCGAGTTCGACGCGCTTCTGGTCGACACGATCAAGACGACCTTCCCCGCGTTCGAGGACGACCGATTCATCGAGCACTACCGCGGCCTGCTCGGCGCGTGGGTTAACGATCAGATCTAGGCGTACATCGCCTCGATATCATCGTCGTACTTCTCGAAGATCACTCGCCGCTTGAGCTTGAGGGACGGGGTCAGTTCCTCGGACTCCGGGGTCCATTCGGTCTGAAGGATGCGAAAC
>JAENWQ010000021.1 GCA_016649855.1 Actinomycetota bacterium
AGGTCCCCCTGGTCCACGATGATCGCCGCGCACTGTTCGAGCGCGGCATCGAGTGCTTCTTCGAGCGCCGCCTGGTTGGTGCGCACGCCGAAGGGGGCGCCGGGGTGGACCTCGAGAAGTGACGGACCGGTAGCGGCGAGTTCAACGACCCCGCCCGGGTCCATCGCGGTAAGCAGCGTGTACCGGCCGTAGCGCAACGGCGCCGGAGGAGGCATCCCTGGATCGCCGTTGCCGATCGCGATGACGGGGCGTTCGAGCGACGACGCGAGCGCCCCGCCGACGGCCTCATAGCCTGCATCGTCGGCCAGCTCTTCGATCTCGCTCGTGCCGGCGACCTGGACTTCAACCTCGAAAACTCCATCGGTTCGCAGGGAGCCAACCGGTGCCCCGGCTGTCGTTCCCCCATCGATCCGCGCTCCCGCGCCGATGGTGGCGAAGCCCGATGCGTAGCTCGTCCTCGACGAGTTGGTGCGCACCGACATCGACCCGGCTGCGCCCGACTCCGTGAGTCGCAGCAGCTCGGGGGGCTCGAAGTTCTCAACGTCCTCCCAGGTCACCCCGGGGAGCGTGAACACCACCGTGCGCGCGCACGGCTGCGCGTGGGCCGCCGGGGGGACGGCGAACGTTACCGCGAGGACCCCTGCCGCGAGCACGAGCGCCTTAAGCCTCATGGGTCAGCTCCGTGTAGATCTCGGACAACCTCTCGAACATCCGCGCGGTCGAGAAGTTCACCTCGAGCGCCACGAGGGCGGCGGCCGCATAGCGTTCGGCCGCGCCGCGGTCGTCCAGGACCTGGGTCAGCGCCGCAGCGAGGGCCTTCGGATCGTCTCGGGGGACGAGACGCCCCGAGACACCGTCTTCGATCAGCTCCGGCATCCCTCCGACACTCGTCGCGACCACGGGGACGCCGAGAAGGATCGCTTCCTGGGCGGACAGGGGAACGCCCTCCCAGATCGACGACAGCGCGTAGACATCCGCGGCCGCGAGGTGATCCGCAACGTCCGAACGGAAGCCGAGGAAATGGACCCGGTCCGAAAGCCCGGCTGCTGCCGCCATCGTCCTCAGATCCGCCTCGAGCGGACCTTCGCCGAGGATCGCCAGGTGCACGTTATCGGGCAGGCGGCCCACGGCATCGAGCATCACGTGGAGAGCCTTCTGCGGGGACAAGCGCGCGACGGTCAGCACCAGCAGGTCGTGAGGCATCAGGCCGATAGCGGCGCGGACGTCGTCGCGGCTGGTGGTGAGCACGGGGGCCTCGCCGACCCCGAGATGAAGGACCTCGATCGACTCCGCGCGCGACGGAGCCGCGGATCTCAGGCGAGCCGCGATCTCCTCCGAGACCGCCAGGGTCCTGTCGCTGAGCTTGGCCACGAGGGGCTCCGCCAGCCGGTAGGCGCGCGCTTTGAGCGCTCCCGCGATCTCCGGCTGGACCAGATTGTGGACGGTCGTCACCACGGGGATCCTGGCCCTCTTTCCGGCGCGCGCCGAATCGATCCCCGCTCGCAAACCGTGGGCGTGGATCACCCCGTATCCCCCGCCGGTCGCGAGCCGAACGACCGCATTCACCGCCCGCCGGTGTCCCAGCGGGCCTTCGGGTATCCGCAGCGGCCACACGGCCGCAGGCATCTCCCCTGGGAGATCGGGGGGCGCGGCGACATCGACCTCGAACGACCCGTTCCGGTTCAGCTCCTCGGTGATCCGGGCGACGTGTGCCGCGATCCCGCCGGCCGACATACCCAGCACCTGCAACACCTTGATGCGCTCCGTCACGAAGCCACCCTCGACCACGCGCCGGGAAGTATCCGTCGCAGCTGCTGCAGTTCGGGAGCCTTCAGGAGGATCATCGCCACGAGGTAGACGGCTCCACCCGCGGCCCCGGCCGCGATCAACTCCGTGAATACGGCGGTCCTCGACGATCCGTCCACCACGCTGGAGACCGCGAGCATCGCGCCCAGAGCGAGGACGGACACGACCGTGGTCCGCAGGAGCGACCTTCGCAGCGTCGTGGGGGTGGTCGATGGGACCCGCCTGTAGAACAGCCGGGCGAGGACCAGCGCTCCCGCGGCGAACCCGATCGAATGTCCGAACGCCAGGCCGGGGACGGCCCATGCGTCCGGGAGACCGTGGAACAGGAGGATCCCGGCCACGCTCGAGATCGCGACGGTGCCCGCGTTGACCAGGGTCGGCGTCTTCGTATCCCCGAGCGCGTAGAAGCCGCGCGTGAACACGAGGAACGATGAATACATCGGGAGACCGACGGCGAACGCAACCAGCACGCGCCCGACGAGCTCCGCGCCCTCCGCGGTCATCACGCCGTACTGAAGGGTGGCCGCCGCGAGGGGTTGGGCGAGGGCGCCGAGGGCGACGGCCACCGGGAGGAGGACGAACCCGAGCATCCGCAACCCGTCTGTCAAGCGACCGAGCAAGAGCGCCTCTTCCTTCCGGGCCACGTGCTCCGACATCGCGGTGAACAGCACCGAGAAGATCGGCGCGGCGAAGAGCGCGTGCGGCAGATAGAAGAACGTGTAGGCCCACTGATAGGCGGCCACGCCACCTTCGACCTGGTTGGCGAGCATCAGAACGACGATCAAGCCGGCCTGGTAACCGCCCGCGTACCCGAGGGCCCAGACCCCGAGGCGTGCTCCGCGCTTGACGGCAGGATGCGAGAGATCGAACCGGAACCTGAAGCGCCACCCGAGCGCGTGCAGTTGAGGGATCAGCACGACCGTCATCGCGACGACCCCGAGGGTCGTGCCAAGCCCGAGCACCAGGATCTCACCCGTGCCGATGCCCTCGACGGACGGGGCCCGGTCGCCTCGCATCGACGTGTAGAGGAGGTAGGCGCCGATCACCACCACGTTGTTGAAGATCGGAGCGACCGCAGCGAGAGCGAACCTCCGCCGGGCGTGCAACGCACCAGTCATGATCATCCCAGCGCCGTAGAAGATGACCTGCGGAGCGAACAGGCGGAGGAAGGTTGCGCCGAGCCTGACCTCGCCGTCCCGAAGAGCCGCGTCGTCCACACCGATCGTGAGCACCCGCATGATCAGGGGCGCGGCCAGAGCCATGAGCGCCGCGATGACGACCAGACCGGCGAGCGCCACCGACGTGAGGGCATCGGCAGCGTCCCACCCCTCCTTCTCTTCGCCCCTCACGAGGTACTCGACGAAGGTCGGCACGAAGATCGACGTCAGCACCCCGGCCGCAACCAGTTCGAAGATGACGTTGGGAGCGGTGTTCGCGGTCTGGTAGGTGTTCGCCAGGAAGGTCGTTCCCATCGCCGCAGCGACGACGATCACACGGATGAACCCGGTGATCCTCGAGACCGCGGTGGCGAGCGTGATCACCGCCGCCCCCCTCGCGAGAGATGGAGGCCCCGCCCCTCCCCCGACCGTCACGGTCAGCCCGAAGGAACGGGTTCGGGGAGGATGCTCTCTGCTCCGCTGCCTACGCCGTAGTGACGTCCCCTCACGCCTTGGGTGGACTCTTCAAGACTGAGGATGGCAGCGGTTTCACCCGCGGTCACGGTCGCCTGATCCACGGTCGTCACCAGCGCGCGAGCCTCCTCATCGGAACGGATCATCTGCACCGCAGCCCAGATCGAGCGGGCCGGCTCGGCGAGGACGACCGCGACATCATGCGCGGCGATCGAGGTGCTCAGCGTCCGGACGTATTCGTTGATCCGGAACGGAGGATCCGCATCCGAGCCCGCGAGGACCAGCACCGCCGCGTCCTCGGGGACCAGTTCCGCTCCGTCGGCGACCGCTACGTCGATGTAACCACCGTCCTCGAGCTGGGTCACGAGCTCCTGGAGAACGTCCCCGGGGTCCACATTCCCCGAACCCTCAACGCCCACCGCTCCGCGAACGGCCTTGCCGATACGGTCGCCGAGCTCGGTTCCGAGCTCGGCTCGCATCTCGTCGGCGTCGCTCGACGATGAGCCCAGGAGCAACGCCAGCTGATCGATGGTCGTTTCGTCTTCGAGGCTGACCCGGTCGCGGGTAGTGATCACCGACGCGACCTCGCCACCGGCCTCTTCGATCAGCGCCGTAATGTCGTCGACGGAGCCTCCGCTGGTCCCCTCGATGGAAAGGATGACGATCTCCCGGCCGGTAAGCGCCCCCTCGATGAGGATCGGTTGGACCTCGTTCGCGAACTCGTCATCGAACGAGATCTGCTGCTCGAGATCGAGGATCGTTTGCCTGTGGTCTTCGTTGGTCGCCCGGATCGTCTTGAGCTGGCTCTCTAGGTTCGCCACGATGTTCTCGCCGAGGACGGCCGAGCCCATCAGCACGCCGATGCCGAGAGCGAGGAACACCGCGACGATCGACACTAGGTGGTAACGGAAATCGATCATCGGGGTCCTCTCAACCGAACACAGCCTGCGTGAAACGGAACCATAGGTCCTGCAGCTGGAGCCAGTACGCCTCGATCAGCAAGCGCATCGGCTTCGACAGCGACACGACGATAGCCATCGTTACCAGCGCGGCGGCGACCAGGAGCGCGAGGTCACGCCTCCGCACGCGCCCGCGGTAGAGCCGGCTAACTCCCTTGGCGTCGATCAGGATGGTTCCGACGCGGAGCCGCGTCAGGAAAGTCGATGCCATCCCCCTGCGACCCTTGTCCATAAACTCCACGAGGTTGGCGTGCGTGCCGACCGCGACGATCAGCTCGGCCCCTTGTTCGTAGGCGAGCAGCATCGCGATGTCCTCAGACGTCCCCGGTGCCTCGTACACGACGTTCGGCACGCCGAGCGCCTCTAGCCGTTCGAGTCCCGGCGCATCACCACCGGGGTAGGCGTGCACGATCAGCTCGGCGCCCGACAGCATGGCTTCGGTCGTCACCGAGTCCATGTCCCCGATGATGATGTTCGGCTTGAGCCCGACGTCGAGCAGCGCGTCCGCACCACCGTCGACCCCGACGAGCACAGGCCTCATCTCGCGGATGTAGGACCGGAGCGCGCGAAGGTCATCCTTGTAGTCGTAACCCCGCACCACGATGAGGACGTGACGCCCGTGGAAGACGGTCTTGACGTCGGGCAGTCGTGCCGCCTCGAGAAGGACGTCGCGTTCTTCCCTGACGTACTCGATCGTGTTCTCCGCGAAGCGCTCGATCTGGGTCGCGATCGAGCGCTTCGCCTCATCGAGCGTCTCCTCGACCGCTTCGATCGTGAGAACCTGCCCTTTGCCGAGCTCGACCCTCTTGTCGCCCGTCTCACGGAACACGAGGCCGTCCTCGATGCACAGCCACGAGCCCTCCGGGGTCTCCATCACCGCTTTGCCGGCATCGTCGATCACCGGGATCCCCGCGCTGACGAGAAGGAGGCCGCCGAGGTTCGGGTAACGACCGCTGCTCGAACGAGACGCGTTGACCACTGCCGCGGGTTGTCGCTCGATCAGGCCCTCCGCGGCGATGCGGTCGATGTCCTGATGGTCGATGACCGCGATCTCGCGCGGTTGCACGCGGGCGATCAGGTTCTTCGTTCGTTTGTCAACGCGCGCACGACCGCGGATGACCCCTTCCTCGTCTTCATGGGTCTTCCGAGATCGCCGCGGCCACATCCTCACCTTGCGGCCTCGGAGATCTCGAGCAGTTCCTGCGCATGCTCGCGAGCGCGCTCGCTCTCGGGAAGCCCGGACAGCATCCGGGACAACTCCGCCACCCGGTCCTCGCCGGTGACCTCGGTCACGTCCGATATAGAGCGCGCGTCGCGCGTCGATTTCTGGATCGTAAAATGACGGTCGGCGAACGAGGCCACCTGAGGAAGGTGGGTGACCACGAGCACCTGCCCGCCGGCTCCCAGCTCGCCGAGGGCCCTCCCGACGGCCTGGGCGGCGGCGCCTCCGACGCCGGCATCGACCTCGTCGAACACCATGGTCCCCGCCCCGAGTCCCTTGGTCAGGAGGTGCAGGGCGAGAGCGATGCGCGACAGCTCGCCGCCGGATGCGACCTTAGATACCGCACGGGGGGCCTCGCCGGGGTTGGCGGCAACCCGTAGCTCAACGGCTTCGGCGCCGCCCTCGTAAAGCTCACGTGGTTCGAGCGACACCTCGAAACGCGCCTCGGGCAGCGCGAGCGTCCGGAGGAGTGCCTCGACCGCAGGCTCGAGCCGATCTTTCGCCTCGAGCCGGACCGTGGTGAGCTCGGCGGCGAGCTCGGACGCGCGTTCTTCGAGCTCGGCCAGTTCCTTCTCTCCGCTCTCGAGGCTGAGGCCCGCGGACTCGAGCTCGGCGAACCGCTCGCCTGCCCGTTCGAGGTACGACAGGATCTCGGTCTCATCGTCTCCGTACTTGCGCTTGAGGCGGGCGATCTGATCGAGGCGCTCTCTGGTCGCCGCGAGGGCCTCGGGGTCGGCCTCGACCACGCGCCCGGCGAGATCCTCTGCGACGTCCTCGATCTCGACCGCGGCCGACTCGAGCCGGGCGACCCCCTCCGCCAGCCCGGGATCGAAGTCCACGAGACCTCTGAGGAGAGAGACCGCCTCGGACACCCGCTCGACCGCGCCGCCCTCGCCCTTGGTCGCATCCGTGGCCGCGGAGAGACCCTCGCCCAGAGCCTCGACGTGTTCAAGCCGGCGCGCGTCGGAGTTCAGCTGCGCCGATTCACCCGGGACGAGCTCGGCAGATTCGATCTCTTTGATCTCGAACCCGAGGATGTCGAGCTCCCGGCGTCGCTCGCGCTCGCCGGCCTTCAGCTCGTCGAGACGACGACGCGTGCGCGCCGCAGTCTGGACCGCGCCGGCCACCGCGCGCGACAGGGCGTAGGCCTCCTCCCCCGCGTACCTATCGAGGACCTCGCGCTGAGCGGCCGTCGAACCGAGGCGCTGGTGCTCGTGCTGACCCGCGATCTCGGCCAGGGCCGAGCCCACCTCGGCGAGGAGTGCGACGGTCGCGAGGCGCCCGTTGATCCGCACCTTCCCGGCCCGGCCGTCGGCCGACACGACCCGGGCGACGAGCACCTCGACGTCACCGGTCGCGTCCTCGTCGACCATCCCGGACGCCTTGAGGATCGCGACCGCAGGATGATCGCCCGGCAGCGTAAACCGGCCCTCGACCCGGGCCTCCTTCGAGCCCTCGCGGATCAAACCTCGATCGGCCCGGCCTCCGAGCAGCAGCGACAGCGCCGCCACGACCAGGGTCTTCCCGGCGCCCGTTTCCCCCGTGAGCGCGTTGGACCCCGGCCCCGGGGCAAGTTCGGCGTGATCTATAACCCCAAGACCATCGACCACGAGCTCGTTAAGCATGGATGAATCCTACTTTTTGCCTACGACCACAGGGCGGAGGCCTCCTGGGACCGAAAACCTGGGCCGATGAGGCGAAGAAGGACCCTCCTCGCGGCGCTCGGCGCCTCGCTCGTGCTGGTCGCGACTTGCATGCCGGCTCAGGCCAAGGAGAAGGAGCAGTGGGGCCCCCGAGCGGCCACATTGCGCACCAGCTGGCAGAGACAATCCGGGCGGATCCAGTATCTCACCTGGGCCAACCGGTCCTCCGGCGGCTGTTCCATCCTCAACGCGGACGGCATCCGGCAGTTCCCCAAGGCCAAGCCCCATCAACCCGGAGACGAGGTGAAGATCCGCCTCGTGAAGAGGCGCTGCCCTTCGGAAGCCTCGATCCAGGGCTATAGAGCCGTGGACGAGGCTGGTCAACCCGTCGGCGTGCGCGAAGAGGTGCCCTTCGGGGTGGAACCGCAGCGCGACTCCGAAGGAAAGATCAAGGCCTGGCACCTGGTGTTCGAACCCACGGGCATCGGCGATCTGTACCTGGACGTCTTTGCCGAATAGGACGACGGGTACGCCCTCCGCGAGGGCCAATGGTAGTTCCACATCCGCACCCTCGAGGTCGAAGTCG
Organism: Actinomycetota bacterium; assembly: GCA_016649855.1. GTDB lineage: Bacteria > Actinomycetota > CADDZG01 > CADDZG01 > WHSQ01 > WHTI01. Next base: position 7,848 of record JAENWQ010000021.1, read on the forward strand.
CTAGCCGGCTCCAGCCTCTCCGCCGCCTTCCATAACCGGGACATCTGGGCGAGAAAAGCCTTGCCCTGGGCGGGATTCTGGCGTAGTATACGAACGTATGTTCGCTATGACCGGAGCACAAGCAAAAGCACTTCTGGGACCATCGAAGCCCAACCTGGAGCTCACCGCCACCGAGGCCCAGAGGTACGAGGCGCACCGGGCACGGACCCTTGAGCGCCTCGATCTCGAGGACGAGATCACGACCCAACAGGCCGAGCTCAATGCCGGGACCGCCCGGCTCGTGTCGCTCTTGGGCAGACACCTGGCGAAAGACTTCTGGAAGGACCACGACGGGCTCACCTCCCCGGCTACGTTCCTCACCTGGAAGCTGGGACAGACCCCGTCTTCGGGTGCCCAGCTCCTGAACGTCGCCACGTTGCTCGAAGATTTCTCGCTCATCAGAGAATCGTTCGCGACCGGTGAGCTGTCGCTCCCGCAGGTCAAGATCCTCGTATCGGTCGCCGAGACGGCCACCGAGGCCGAGCTCGTCGAGCTCGCCCGCAACCTCTCGGGTGCCCAGCTGTCCCGCTTCGCAGGCCACTACCGGAGCGCGCTTCGCCTCCAAGAGGACTCAGCCCACAAGGAGCGGTACCTCTCTACGAGACATAACGACGACGGCTCCTGGACCATCTCAGGAAGACTCGCCTCCGAGCACGGCGCGCTCATCGACAAGGCGCTCGATCAGGCCATGGACGAGATGCGTAAAGAAGACACTCCGCTCGACTACGACGCCCACGATCCGTGGGGCGCCCGCAAGGCCGATGCCTTCATGGTGGTCGCCGAGTCCTTTCTCGCAGGCGGCTCCGGGGAACGTAAGCCCCACGAGCGCAACACGGTCGTGATCCACGCCGATCTAGAGGTGCTCGCAGGTAGCGGCGGCATCGGCAAGATCGAAGGTGGCGGCATCACCTCGGGTGGAACCATCGAACGGCTCCTGTGCGGCGGGGCATCGGTCATCGAGATGCTCCACAAGGACGGCAACATCGTCCACGTCGATAAGAAGAGGAGACTCCCGAACGTTCCGATGAGGCGTGCTCTCGAAGCCCGTGACCGGTGCTGCAGCTTCCCGGGGTGTTCCCGCACCGCCCGTCTCCAGACGCATCACACCAAGTGGTACTCGCGGAACGGCGACACCGTGATGGGTAACCTCGGCCTCTACTGCTGGGCCCATCACCGCCTGATCCACGACGGCAAGGTGACGATCGAGAAGACCGACTCGGGCCTCCTGTTCCGGGACTCCCACGACAAGGTCATCGCCAAGGAACCACTCAAGGCCACCGGGCCGAACGTCGCCGAGCTCAACCGACAGCGAGGGATCCAGGTTTCTGAGGAGACCTGTCTGCCCGGTTGGGGCGGCGAGCCCGGCGATCTCAAGTACGTGGCCGACATCTACCTCATCAACCGCCACGTGTCACTCAGGGAGGCCGGCAAAGTCCCGGTTGAAGGTCCGGACCCTTAGCCGGGTAGGTCGAGTTTGGTTCTCAGGCGCTCGAGGAACCTCGGACCGGACAGGCGCACGAGATTGAGCGGCCTCGGGTGGCGGCCGATCGTGACCGACTCCCCCGGAGCGATGTCCCACCCGGCGGTGCCGTCGAGCGCCAGCGACGCGACCTCGCCCCCCGGATCGACCGTGATCTGAACGTCGTCGTCGGGAGCCAGGACGAGAGGGTGCGAGAACAGCATGTGGGCGCTCACGGGAACCAGCACCATGCACTGGGTCCGGGGCGACACGAGCGGACCACCCGCGGACAACGCGTACGCGGTCGATCCCGTCGGCGTCGCCAAGATCAGTCCGTCGGCGGAGAACGACGCGAGCGCTTCCCCGCTGACCTTCACCACCAGGCGTACGAGGCGGTGACGCGTGGAGCGTTCGACGAGAACCTCGTTGAGGGCTACGCGTTCGGTTCCGTCCGGGTCCTCGCACGCCAGCATCATGCGCTCTTCCAGCTGGTAGTCCCCGGCGGCAACCCGCGTGAGGGCCTCGTCTTCGCCTCCGACCTCGACCTCGGGCAGGTACCCGAGGCGGCCGAGGTTGATCCCGAGCAGCGGAGCGTCCTCCCGGTGGGCGACCTGGGCGGCGCGCAACATCGTGCCATCGCCCCCGGCCGCGAGGACGAGATCGGGATCATCGTCCGAGATGGTGATGCCGTGCGACTCGGCCCAGCGTTCGATCTTGGCCGTCACCTCGACCGAGTTTGGATTGCCGCTATGGACGATGAGCGATATCCGCTCGAGTTTCACGGAGCCTCCTCGATCGCGAGGTCCACGGATGTTGCTTCCTGCGCCCCATCCTTTCGCAGATGGACGAAGAACTCACGGTTCCCCGAGGGACCGGGAGGTGACGAATAGGTGACTCCGGCCAGCCCCCACCCGAGCGCGGTCGCGGAGGCGATCACCTTGAGGATCGCGGCACGCCACAGAACGGGGTCCCTGACGACCCCGCCCTTGCCGACCTCGGCGCGTCCGACCTCGAACTGAGGCTTCACAAGCAGCACCATGTCCCCACCGTCGTCGACGGTCTGTGCGAGCGCGGGCAAGACCGTCACGAGCGAGATGAACGAAAGATCGGCCACCACTCCTTCGGGGGTGAAGGGGAGATCGGCCCTGCTCAGGGTCCGCACGTTGGTCCGCTCCATCACCGTGACGCGCTCATCGCTCCGAAGCGACCAGTCGAGCTGCCCGTAGCCGACGTCGATAGCGATGACCCCGGTAGCGCCGCCCTGCAGAAGCCGGTCGGTGAAGCCTCCGGTCGATGCCCCGGCGTCGAGCCACCGCCGTCCACCCACCGAGACCTCGAGACGTTCGAGCGCGCCGTCAAGCTTGTCTCCGCCGCGTGACACGAACCGCGCGGCCTGAGCGGCGAGCGCGATGGACACCGAACGGTCCACCCTGGTCGCTGGTTTGCCGGCCGGCATGCCGGCCACGTTGACGATCCCCTGTTCGATGGCGCGCTGAGCCTCGGAGCGTGAGCGAGCGAGCCCGCGCCTCACCATCTCAGTGTCGAGGCGGGTTTTGCTCGACGTTGCGATCGAGCTCCTCCTCGAGAAGGGCGTGGAGGTCCTCGAGCACCTTCAGCCGGGCCGCATCGTCCGCCCCTTCGGCGTTCTCGAGCAGGTTGCGGGCCCGCAGCAGGAGCGCCTCAACCTCACTTCCGCCCTCGCTCGTCATCGCTTACGAGGTCGAGGTCGTCTTGGCGGTCGACTTCTTGGCAGCGCTCTTCTTGGCGGTCGACTTCTTCGCCGCCGTCTTGGGAGCCACTTGCTTCTTGGCCCGGTCCTCGAGCCGGGCGATCCGGCGCTCGAGGCGCTCGACGTCTCGCTTCGTGCCAAGCCCCAGGGACTCGATCTGGGAACGGATCTCGCCCCGGACGAAGGCGCCGATCTCTTTGCGATTGTCCTTGCTGCGGTCCATCAGGTCCTTGACCACCTGAGATGCCTGCTCTCGTCCCACCTCGCCCTTCTTGACGAGGTCTTTGACGATCTGCTCGGCACGCGACTTGGTGAGCTCGGCGACGCCTGAGCCGATCAAGGCCATCCTGCGCAACTCGTCCCTCATCGGGTCCTCCCTGTTTGCTCTGCGGTTACGCCGAGGCGAACCACTTCTTGGTGGGGCGGTCCGAAAGCCGCCTTCTTCAGGACTGAAACCTATACTCGATCAGTGCTCAGTCTCATCCCGATCTCAGACGTCAACCCAACCAGGCGGACCCCGTACGTCACGATCGGACTGATCGCCGCCAACGTGATCATGTTCTTCATGACCCCGGGTCTCGGCCAGACGCAGGAGTCACAGCTGTATTTCATCGAGCACGCCCCGGCCCCCTGCGAGTTGGCCGAGCGATGCCCCTCGATCCTCGACACCATCCCCCACCCGGATTCCACGCCGGAGGTCCTGTTCGCGATCCTCGTGGCGATGTTCCTCCACGCCGGCTGGTTCCACATCATCGGGAACCTCCTGTTCCTGTGGGTCTTCGGCAACAACGTCGAGGATCACCTCGGCCACTTCAAGTACCTGTTGTTCTATCTGGGCGGAGGGGCCGCGGCCGCCGGCGCGCACATCTTCACGCACCTCGACTCCATGGCTCCGATCGTGGGGGCCTCGGGAGCCGTCGCCGCGGTCATGGGCGCGTATCTCGTTCTCCATCCCCAAGCGAAGGTGAACGTCCTGGTGCCGATCATCTTCATCTTCACGATCATCCAGATGCCCGCCGTCATCGTCCTCGGGGTCTGGTTCCTGTACCAATTCCTGATCGGAACTCAGGAGCTCACCGGCCAAGGAGGCGTCGCGTGGATGGCGCACGTGGGCGGCTTCGCGTTTGGGGTGATCGGGATCTTCCTCTTGGGAGGCCGCCCCCATCCGCCCGCCTACCACAACCCGTATCCGTCCTGGCGCTGACGTGCGCGTCGCGGTTGTCGGCCATCACGAATGGATCGAGGCCCTGCGGGTCGACCACCTCCCCGTCGCCGGAGAGATCATCCACGCGATTCCGTCGTGGTCGGCCCCCGCGGGAGGTGCGCCCGCCACGGCTGGACAGCTCTTCAAGCTCGCCGGCAACGTGGATCTGTTCGTCGCGCTCGGTGACGACGAACTCGGACATCGAGCCAAGGAAGAGATGCAACGTATGGGCTTCACCGTCCACGCTGTCTTCCGCGACGAGCCGACCCGGCGGGGCATCGTTCACATCGACGACGTTGGTGAACGCACCATTACCGTGATCGGCAACCGCCTCCACGCAAACGGCGACGACGATCTGCCCTGGGACCTCCTGGACGAAGCCGATGCGTGCTACTTCACCGCCGGCGACATCGGGACCCTGAAGCATGCCCGCCGGGCTCGCGTCCTCGTGTCCACGTCACGGGTCCTGGCCACCCTGGCCGGCACCGGCGTCAAACTGGATGCCCTCGTGGGCAGCGCGCTCGACCCCGGGGAGACCTACGAGGATGGCGACCTCGCCCCTCCACCTCATCTGGTCGTTCGCACCGAGGGCGCAGCCGGGGGCACATACCAGGTCGCAGGTGAGGACGAACAGAGGTTCGCAGCGGTTCCCGTGCCCGGTCCGATCGTCGACCGCTACGGGGCCGGTGACAGCTTCGCCGGGGCGCTCACCTACGGCCTCGGCGCGCGACTATCTCCTAAAGAAGCGGTAGGGCTGGCGGCTCGGTGCGGCGCCGCGGTGCTCACCGGGGCGGGACCGTACGAGACCCAGCTCGGCCTTCCGGAGAACGGTCTACGTCGTACCTAGTCGGCTACCACGTCGACACTGGGACGATCGGGTTCCGGTAGCCACCGGTAGCCCAGGCCTGGTTCGGTCGTGATCCACCGTGGGGACGACGGGGTGTCGCTCAATTTCTGCCGTAGCTGCTTCACGTACAGCCGGAGGTAGTGCGACTCGCTTCCATAGCCGCGCCCCCATACCTGTTCGAGGAGCCATTGGTGCGTGAGGAGCTTCCCGGGGTTGGTAGCCATCGACTCCAGCAACCTGTATTCGGTGGGGGTGAGGTGGATCGGTTCGCCCTCGAGCTTGACGAGCTTCTTGAGGAGATCGATCTCGAGGTCGTCGAAGTGGAGGACGGGCTCTGCCTCGGACTCCCCCACCGCCCGACGGAGCACCGCACGCATCCGTGCCAGCAGTTCCTTCATCCCGAAGGGTTTGGTCACGAAGTCGTCGGCGCCGGCGTCGAGCGCCGCCACCTTTTCTTCCTGGGACTCCCGGACCGAGATGACGATGACGGGCAGCTCCGACCACGCCCGGAGACGTTTGATCACCTCGTGTCCTTCGATACCGGGAAGACCGAGGTCGAGCAGCACCAGGTCAAGGTCTTCCTCGGCCGCCAGCGATAGAGCACTCTCGCCGGTGGCGGCGGTAACGACCTCGTAGTCACGAGCCTTGAGCGCGTTCGTTACCGCCCGAAGCATCTGCTTGTCATCGTCAACGACGAGTATCCGCTCCGCCACCTCTCACCGCCTCGAGCGATCCGTCCGTGGCGCAAGGGAGTTCGAAGGTGATCGCGGCACCGCCGCTCGGGGTCTCCGCTATCCACATCCGGCCCCCATGCGCGACCACGACCGCGTTTGTGATCGCGAGTCCCAGGCCGGTACCCGCCTTGGTTGTGCCCCCCGTCTCGAAGGGCTCCAGAACCCGGTCGCGGTCCGGCTTCGGGATGCCCGGCCCGTGATCGCTCACGGTTACGCGCACTCCCCCGGGGTGGCCGACCGCCGACATGGAGATCGGGCTGCCCGGGGGCGTGAACTTGATCGAGTTCTCGATGAGGTTGGTAAGAACTTGGTCGATCTGGACGACATCCATCGGCACCTCGGGGACCTCGTCACCGACGCGTATCTCCACTTCCCGGCCGTCGAGGAGCGGGCGCAAACGGTTGATCACGCTCTCCATCACCTCGTCGATCGGACTCGGCATCTTCTTCGCCACGAGCGCCCCGGCCCGGAGCCGTGCGACGTCGAGCAAGTTGTTCACGACGCGGTGGAGTCGCTCGGCCTCCTGTTTGATCGTGTCGAGGTGTTCCCGGCGCTCTTCCTCGGAGAACCCGCTCCCGTCGATCAGGCTCGTGGCCGCGGCCATGATCGCCGCGAGGGGCGTCTTGACGTCGTGGGTAACTCCCGAGAAGAGCGCTGCCTTGAGCTGGCTGGCGCTCGCCTCCAGTTCGGCCCGTCTCACCTCGAGACTCAGCCGCATCCCTTCGAGGGCGAGCGCCAGCTGGGTCGCGAGCGACTCGATCACCCTCCCCTCGTCGTCGCTGAGGCTAGTTCTGGGATCGGGCCAGACCTTGATGACACCGATCCGCTTCCCCCGAGCCACCAGCCGCACCTCTTGAGCGCGCTCCAGGCTCTCGACCTCTCGCCGGGCGATCACCGAGGTATCGGTGAACTCCGTGGAGATCTCGCAGCGGCTCAGACCGAAGAGGTCGCACAATCCTGCGCCGAAGGCCGTCAGGGCCTTCTCGGGCGGCTCACCCGAGAGCAGCCTGGTTGCCAGCCGGTTGAGCAACCGGGCTTCGAGCTTGCGTCGCTCGGTACTCGACTTCGCCGCGACCGCGGAAGAGAACAAGACCCCAACGATCACCGACACGACGAGGAACACGAACAGAGTCACGGCATCCTCGATCGTCCCCACCGCGAACGTGTGGAGCGGCGGCGTGAAGAAGAAGTTGAGGGACAGGAACGACAACAGTGACGCGCCGGCGCCGGCGGTTGCACCTCCGAGTCGTGCGGCAATCACGACCGCCAGGACGAACAGGACCGCGACCACGGCGGTGGAGGGGTTCGAGGCCGGGATGGCCAGCAGGGTCACGAGGCCCGGACCCGAGAGCGCGGCAGCGGCGCTGAGCCACAGCGGTGCCGGCGGGTGCCAGTTGAGGCGGAGGTCCTTCATCCATGCCATTGTCCGCCTTCCCGGACCCGGGATGCGCCCGGCGGCGGGGTGAAACTAACAAGTTCCTTACGCGGGATGAGCCTTTCCTAACGCCTGCATCACGACCCCATCGCCACACTGAAAGCATGAGAAAGGCGAGCGTCTTCAAGCGAATCGTTTTCGGTCGCGTCATGGCCTCGCACGAACTGGAGCACACGCTCCTGCCCAAGGTGGTGGCGCTGCCGGTCTTCTCCTCGGACACCCTCTCCTCCAACGCCTATGCCACGCAGGAGATGCTGCTGGTCCTCGGGATGGCGGGAGCGGGAGCTCTGAGCCTGGTGCTCCCGATCTCTCTGGCAGTTGCGGTCCTGCTCGGGGTGGTCATCGTCTCCTACCGGCAGACCGTGCGCGCCTACCCGAGCGGAGGAGGCGCGTACATCGTCGCTCACGAGAACCTCGGTAAGTACCCGGGACTTCTTGCCGCGGCCGCGTTGTTGATCGACTACATCCTGACGGTTGCGGTTTCGATCACTGCAGGGGTCGACGCGATCCTCTCGGCCGCCCCGCGGCTGAGAGGTCTCAAGATCGAGCTCGCGCTCCTGTTCATCCTCTTCGTCACCCTGATGAACCTGCGCGGTACGAAGGAGTCGGGGATCCTCTTCGCGATCCCGACCTACGGGTTCGTCATCTCGATCTACGTGCTCTTGGGCACCGGCCTCGTGAGGTGCCTCGACGGTTGCCCCGTAGCCGAGAGCGCCGGAACGCACATCGAGCCGCACCACGCCTTGACGCTGTTCCTGATCCTCAAAGCATTCTCGGCCGGTACCAGCGCGCTCACCGGGGTCGAGGCGGTATCGAACGGGGTGCCCGCCTTCCGCTATCCACAATCGAAGAACGCGGCGACCACGCTCACGATCATGGGCGTGATGGCGATCACGATGTTCCTCGGGATCTCTCTGCTCGCCAACCACACCCAAGTCGTCTACACGGAAGAGTCGACCCGCACGGTGGTTGCACAGATCTCGCACGCGGTGTTCGGCGGGGGCTTCATGTTCTACGTGCTCCAAACGATGACCGCCGGGATCCTCATCTTGGCTGCGAACACCGCGTACCAAGACTTCCCCCGGCTGATCTCGATCCTGGCCCAGGACCGCTTCATGCCTCGTCAGTTCGTCAACCGGGGTGATCGCCTCGTGTTCTCCAACGGCGTGATCATCTTGGCCGTGCTCGCCTCATTTCTGGTTGTGATCTTCGACGCCAACCTCAACCAACTGATCCAGCTCTATCTCGTCGGCGTGTTCGTCTCGTTCACGCTGTCGCAAACGGGCATGGTGACGCACTGGAAGAAGACGCTGGAACCGGGCTGGAAACACCGGATGGTCATCAACGGCTTCGGCGCATCGATCACGGGCCTGGTGTTCCTCGTGGTGGTGACGACGAAGTTCCTCGGGGGGGCCTGGATCGTCGTGAGCATGACCCCGCTGATAATCCTCCTGATGCGTTCGATCGAACGCCACTACCGAGATGTCGCCCGGCAACTGGCGCACCCGGATCGTCGCCCCCTCGACCGGCGTGTCGGGAACCACTCGATGGTCATCCTCGTCGAGCGCGCGAACGCCGCGACCGCCAGAGCCGTCGGCTACGTGCGCTCGGTGCGCCCCCGAGAGGTGACCGCCATCACGTTGGACGGCGGCGGCTCGAGCGCTTTCCGTAGCATGGCCCCCGACATCCCCCTCGTCGTCCTGGGTGGTGATGGCCCGCGCACTGAAAGGATCAAGGCCTATCTCGGCGAGCGCAAGAAGAAGCTGCACCCCGAGGAGTTCCTCAGCCTGGTGATCCCGGAGCTGCTCGAGAGCCGCGGGTGGTGGGAGATCGTCCGGCGTCCCAAGCTGCACCGCCTCAAGGCGGCGTTCCTCAAGGAGCGGCTGGTCCAGATCCTCGACATCCCGGTGGTGCGAGACGAGATCGACCCGGCCGGCATGGAGATCCAGGGCCCAGCTCGCAACCACGTGCTCGTGCTCGTTTCGGGGCTGCACAACGCCACGCTGCAGGCGATCGAGTACGGCGAGACGCTTGGCTCGGCCGACCTACGGGCGGTGTCGTTTGGGCTCGACCCCACCGAGACCGAGCAACTGGCCGAGTCGTGGCTCCACGAGCACATCCCCGTCCCACTCGAGATCCACGAGTCGCCGTTCCGGGACATCGGGCAGTCGCTCGCGAGCTACATCGAACGGTTCCACCCCGATGGGAAAGAACTGGTGGTTACGGTCGTCATCCCGGAGCTCGTCGTCAACAAGAGGCGCCACCAGCTTCTCCACGGACAGACCGCGCTGCTCGTGAAACGGCATCTGCTCTTCGAGCGCGGCGTCGTCGTGGCGAGCGTCCCCTACCACCTCGAGGACTAGGCGCCGTTCGTTCTCTCGGGCAGCAGCAGGCAGGAGTCGCCGAACTCATGCCACAGATATCCCTCGCGCCGTGCGGCCTCGTAGGAGCGCGCAACCAGGTCGGCTCCGGCCACCGCTTCGAGGAGCTTGAGGTGCGACGCCTCGGGCGCATGCCATCCTGTGACGAGGCCGTCGATGACACGCGCCGGTCGATCTGAGCCGAGCACGAGGTCGGTCCAGCCTTCCGTCTGGGCGACGGTTCCATCGGCCCCCACTGCTGACTCGAGCGCCCGCGTCACCGTGGTGCCGATGGCGACCACCCGGCCCCCGTGCGCGCGGGTGTGGTTGACCAGACGCGCGGTTGATTCGGAAACCCGGAACCGTTCGGGCAGCGGCATCTCGCCCGATTCCTGCGACGACACACCGGCGTGCAAGGTGATCGGGGCGAACGCGATGCCGCGGGTGATCATCTCGGTGACGAGCTCGGGAGTGAACGGGCGCCCCGCGCTCGGCATCTCGGCGCTGCCGGGGTCGCGGGCGAAGACCGTCTGATACGTGGCGAGCGGCCACCTCCCCTGCACGTAGCAGTAGCTGATCGGGCGGCCGAAGCGGGCGAGGTGATCATGCACACTCCCTTCTACGACGACGCGCGCTCTCAGGATGCGCCGGTGTCCATCTGGTTCCGGATACGCGGAGACGACCTCGAGGTGCGCGCCGCCGGAAAGCTCAACGCGCTCCCCGTCGAGTGAGTCGAGCAGCGGTCCCGAGGCATCGGGCTTGCGGAGCTCGATCGTCCAGGTCCCGTCGTCGAGCGGCGCCGAGAAGTGAACGACCGCCCACCGGCCCCCGTGCCTGACCCCATCGAGAGCCGCGGCCAGCGTCGCCGAGGTGTTCACGACGACCAGATCACCCGGCTCGAGGAAGCGGCCGAGCTCGAAGAAGCGGGTGTGCCGGGTCCCTTCGGGCGACGCGACCAGCATCCGGGTCTCGTCCCGGTCCATGCCGCGCGCCTCGGGCGGCTCGGTCGCCTCCTCTACCGAGGGTGGCTCCTCGGCGACGAACGCGGCGGCCTGGACGGCTGTCACGACGCACCTCCGGTGGAGACGAGCAGATCGCTCGCCCGGTAGCGACCGCTCGGGGGGCGCTCCTCGACAAGGCGAAGGAATGACGGAACCACGGTCTCGGGCTCGGGGCGATCCGAGATGTCCTCACCCGGGAACGCCTCCTGGTGCATCTGGGTGCGCATGTCGCCGGGATCGAAGGCGTAGACGTGGAGCGACGGGTGCTCGGCCCCCAGGATGTTCGACAGTTGATCGAGCGCCGCCTTGGACGAGCCGTAGCCGCCCCATCCCTCGTACGCTTCGACGCCCGCATCAGAGGTGACGTTCACGATCGCCCCGTCTGCTCGGAGCTCTGGGAGCGCGGCCTGGATCAGCGCCAGTGGCGCGAGCACGTTCACGCTGCAGACCCGTTCGAGCACGTCGAGCGGATAGTCCGCGAGGTTCGGCTGCGGACTCGGGCCCAGCACGCTCGCGTTGTTCACGAGCAGATCGAGACCACCGAGCTCTCGGACCGCGGCGACCAGATCGGTGCGGTGCCGGGAGTCGGCCACGTCACCGGGGAGGGCCGTGACCACCCCCGGCTCCATCTCTCCGGCAGCCTTCTCGAGGGCGCCTGCGTCGCGGCCGTCGATGATGACCTGCCATTTCCGGGCGGCCAGTTCCGTTGCAAGGGCTCGCCCGAGCCCTCGTGAGCCTCCGGTGATGAGTGCGACCGGCATGCGGATACCTCCGTTGTAGGTGACTTGACCGAGAG
>JAENWQ010000115.1 GCA_016649855.1 Actinomycetota bacterium
ATCTGTCCGACGATAACCTCAAGATCCACCAGTTCACGCTGGAGCTTGGGCAGGCCGGATTCGATCTTTGACGCGGTCAACACGTCTTCGACCAACCTCAGAAGCCGAGCGCCTTGACGTTCGATCATCTCCATGAAGACGAGCTCCTGGTCCCGCTCCAGCTGGGCGCCACGGCGAGACACCGTCTTCGCCGCACCGATGATGGCGGTCAGCGGCGTCTTCAGCTCGTGAGACACGGTGGCTACGAAGTCGCTCTTCAGGCGGTCCAGTTCTTCGAGCTGCACGACCGTTTCACGCTCGTGGGCGAACGATCTGGCGTTGCCGATGGCGATCGCGGCCTGTTCGGCGAAGACCTCGAGGGCAGCGAGCCCATCCCCGCCGAAGGTCTTGCCAGGGATCAACTGGTTGACGTTCAGGACCCCCATCAGCTCATCTCGTCTTACCAGGGGGACACACATGCCTGAGGTGATCCCGCGACTCGGATCGACCTGCACGCCGTCGACCGGCGAGTTGTTCGAGATGAGTACCGGTTCTCTCGTCTCGGCGACACGACCCGCCACCCCTTCACCGATGCGCGTCTTCTTGTTCATGACAACGTGTCCGCGCAGACCGTGATAGCTCACGACTTCCAGATTCTCACCAGACTCGTCGAGGAGCATCACGGATCCCTCGCCTGCCTCGAGCAGCTGCAGCGCGGAGGACAGGATCATCCTGAGAACATCCTCGAGGTTGAGGGTCGAGTTGACCGCTTTGCCGACCTCGAGCAACGAGGCGGTGTCGGCGAGGCGCGCACTGAGAGCCGCCGACCGAACCCTCTCTTCCACCAACGCGGTCGTGAGACGCCTGAGGTTCCCCTCCTTCTCGATCACGTAGATCAGGAAGGCAACGGCCAGACCGCCCAGCAGGACGACCACGATCCACGAGGAGAGGTCATCGAGCACGAACTGGCTGGATAGGAGCTCCCGGTTGAGAGACATGACTCCTATGGCGACCGTAATCACGGCGACGACCATCAGGGATATCGACCACAGCTGAGCCCTTCGACGATGGACGTCACCAAGGGTGATATGGCCTTTCTTGAGGCCTACAGCCGCCGCCAGGGGGCGAGCCGTCAGCGAGAGTGGGGGGGGCGGGGGTTGGTTCGACCCTCGGGCGCGTTCCTCTCGAGCACGTGCTTTCCCTTCAGCTCGTGCTGCGGCACCTCGACGGGATACTCGGAGGAGAAACATGCAGTACAGAACTCATCGGTTGGGATACCCGTCGCATTGAGCATCCCGGGCAGAGAAAGATAGGCGAGCGAGTCGGCGCCGATGTGCCCGCGGATGGACTCTATGTCCATGTTTGCACCGATAAGGTCGTCCTGATCCGGCATGTCGATCCCGTAGAAGCACGGCCATTTGATGGGCGGCGACGAGATCCGCATATGGACCTCCCTGGCGCCTGCGTCGCGCAGCATCGCCACGATCTGCTTGGTGGTGTTACCGCGAACGATCGAGTCGTCGATGACCACTACCCGTCGACCCGCGATCACCTCTCGCAACGGATTGAGCTTCATGCGGATGCCTTGTTGACGCATCGCCTGCGTGGGTTGGATGAACGTGCGCCCGACGTAACGGTTCTTCACGAAGCCCTCGCCGTACGGGATCCCCGATGTGAGCGCGAAGCCCTGGGCTGCAGGCACCCCGCTGTCCGGGACTGGCATCACCAACTCGGCGCTCGTAGGGGCCTCCTCGGCGAGACGCTGTCCCATCCGGTACCTGGTGGCGTAAACGTTCTGGCCCATCAGGGTCGAGTCCGGCCGCGCGAAGTACACGTGTTCGAACACGCAACTCGCGTGACGGGGCTCGGCGAAGTGGAACGACGACAGACCATGCTCGTCGATCGTCACGAACTCACCGGGCTCGACATCCCTGACGAACGTTGCCCCGATGAGGTCGAGCGCGCAGGTCTCCGACGTCAGCACCCATGCGTTCTCACCGATCCTACCGATCGATAGCGGTCTGAATCCTTGCGGATCGCGCGCTCCGTAGATCTTCTGACCATCGGTCATGGTGAACGAGTACGCCCCCGAGAGCTTGGGAAGCACCTTCAAGATCGCTTCGCCGATATCACCCTTCGATTCGCGAACGATGCTCGCAGCGACCAGGTCGGTGTCGGACGTCGAGCGCCGGCCACCGTGTGGTGACGGGTCGCCGCCCGCCTCTTCGAGCAGCCGCAGCAGCTCGAGTGAATTGACGAGGTTGCCGTTGTGGGCTAGTGCGATCTCGCCGGCCGGGCCGGTCTTGTAGGTCGGCTGAGCGTTCTCCCATGTCGAGCTGCCGGTCGTTGAGTAGCGAACATGGCCGATCGCAAGGGAGCCGCGGAGGCTAGTCAGGGTAGCTTCATCGAAGACCTGGGACACGAGCCCCAAGTCTTTGTAGACCACCATTGCTTCCCCGTCGGATATCGCGATCCCAGCAGACTCTTGGCCCCGGTGCTGAAGCGCGTACAGCGCGTAATAGGTCAGCCTCGAGACGTCTTCACCAGGTGCGTAGATCCCGACGACGCCACACGCGTCACGCGCTTCGCCTGCCATCGTCAGACCAGCGTAGCCGACAGGTGCTTGGTCAACCCGTCATCATGGCGACCTCGGGCTTCTTGTAGAGCGACCGAGAGCGTTCCGAGCACGATGTCATCTCCGCCGGTCTCACCGATCCTCCGCGCCGGGGTCCCGTGCATCCTCGCCACAGCAAGGACCGCCTTGAGGAGGCCCGGCGGACAGGTCACCACCGCGCGCGAGGGGGTTTCCGAGAACAGCATCAGATGGAGATCGTCTCGTCCGAGGTCGTCGACCCGAACGCCGATCCCGCCGGCGATGGCCGACTCCGCCAGGGAGATCGCCAAGCCGCCGTCCGCGGGGTCGTGAGCCGACGACACCAGCGGAGCGACCTCTACGAGGGTTTCGATGAGCATCCTCTCCGCCTCGATGTCGAGCTCGGGCGGCAGGCCCCCGACGGTTCCGTTGATCACTTTCGCGTACTCGCTGCCGCCCAGGTCCCCCGGAGAGGTGGTGCCGAGCAGCACGACGTCATGGCCGGGCTCCGCCCAGCACATCGGGACCGCCGCCGACGCATCCTCGAGGATCCCGAGGGTTCCGATCACCGGGGTCGGATAGATCGCCCGGCCGTTGGTCTCGTTGTAGAAGGACACGTTTCCTCCGGTCACCGGGGTTCCCAGCGCGGCGCAGGCGGCGCCGATGCCGCGCACCGCCTCGGCGAACTGCCACATGACCCCCGGCTTCTCCGGGTTCCCGAAGTTGAGGCAGTTCGTGACCGCGGCGGGGCGGGCACCGGTGCAGGCCACGTTGCGTGCGGCCTCCGCCACCGATAGGCGGGCCCCTTCGTACGGATCGAGATAGCAGTAGCGGCCGTTGCCGTCGGTGGTGATCGCCACCGCTTCCTTCCGGTCGGGCAACCTGATCACCGCAGCATCGGACCCGGGACCCTCGATCGTGCCGAGGAAGATCATGTGGTCGTACTGGGACCACACCCACCTCTTGGACGCGACGCGCGGCGATGACAGAACCGAGAGGAACGCCTCCTTCAGGTCCGCGGGTGGTGCGGCGCCCGGATCCGATCCCTGGAGTTCATCGATCCAGCGCGGCCGCTCGTAAGGTCGGTCGTACACCGGCCCTTCTTCGGCCAGCGCGTCCGCCGAGACGTCGACGATCATCTCCCCGCCCGAGCGGACCTGGACCTTTCCGGTGTCGGTGATGCGCCCGATCACGCGAGCCTCCAGCCCCCACTTCGAGCAGACCGCCACGACCTCATCGACGCGCTCCTGCTCGACCACGGCGAGCATCCGTTCCTGACTCTCGGAGATCATCACCTCGAACGGCTCCATGTCCGGCTCCCGGAGATGGACGCTGCCCAGCTCGAGCTCGATCCCCGTACCGGCCTTCGAGGTCATCTCGCAGGTCGGACACGAGATCCCTCCGGCTCCGAGGTCCTGGAATCCCACCACGAGGTCTTTGCGGATCAGCTCGAGCGACGCTTCGATCAGGAGCTTCTCGGTGAACGGGTCTCCGACCTGGACCGAAGGACGCTTGTCGAGCGAACCGTCGTCGAACTCCGCCGAGGCGAGCACGCTCGCACCCCCGATGCCGTCGCGGCCGGTCGACGAACCGAAGAGGATCGCGGCGTTCCCCTGACCTTCCCCTCTACCGTGCATCAAGCGGTGTTCGATCACTCCGAGGCAGGCGACGTTGACAAGAGGGTTCTCCGCGTAGCAATCCTCGAACACCATCTCCCCGCCGACGGTAGGAACCCCGATCGAGTTCCCGTACGAGGAGATGCCGTGAACCACTCCGTCGATGAGGAAGCGGGTTCTCGGATCGTCCGGCGGTCCGAACCTCAAGGAATCCAGGAGCGCGATCGGCCTGGCCCCCATCGACAAGATGTCTCGCACGATCCCGCCGATGCCCGTCGCCGCCCCGTTGAACGGCTCCACGAACGAAGGATGGTTGTGCGACTCGATCTTCCACGCGACCGCGAGCCCGGGGGCCACCTCGATGATGCCGGCGCCTTCACCGGGGCCAACGAGGATGCGATCGCCCTCGGTGGGGAGGTTCTTCAGATGGTTGCGGCTCGACTTATAAGAGCAGTGTTCGCTCCACATGACCGAGAACATCGCGAGCTCCGTGTAGCTGGGCTCCCTGCCGAGCCGGGCGACGATCTGGTCGAACTCGGCATCGGTCAGCCCGAGCTCCCGGTGAACGGTCTTCAACGGGCGCTCACGTTGCACTCTCCAACCCGCTAACGGCTTTGAGCTCAGAAGCCGGTCGCCTCGGCGAGCGGCCGATCAGATCGAGCACGCTGCCGAGGATCACCTTGCCGTCCTCGCTTCCGAGCAAAGCCTCGCAGGCCCGCTCGGGATGAGGCATCAACCCGAGCACGTTGCCGGATCCGTTGCTGATACCGGCGGCGTCAACGAGGGAACCGTTGGGATTGTCGACGTAACGAAGCACGATCTGTCCGTTCGCGACCATCCGATCTTTGGTCGCGTCGTCGGCGTACCAGTTGCCCTCGAAGTGGTTGATCGGGATCTTGAGAACCTGACCGGGAGTGGCTCGACCCGTGTACGGGGTGTCTACGTTGTCGACGCGCAGCTCCGTCCACGCGCAGATGAACTTGAGCCCGGCGTTCTTGCGCAGTGCTCCGGGGAGCAAACCTGCCTCGCAGAGGATCTGGAACCCGTTGCAGATCCCGAGCAGCAAGCCACCGGCGGCGGCGTGGGCCTCGACCGCGGCCATGATCGGAGAGAAACGAGCGAGGGCTCCGGTCCGGAGGTAGTCGCCATGGGCGAATCCGCCGGGGAGGACGACGAGATCGACCTCTGGAAGGTGCTCCTCGGCGTGCCAGATCATCTCGACCTCTGCACCGAGGGACCGGAACGCACGCACGCAATCCTGTTCGCAGTTCGAACCAGGGAACTGGACGACACCGACGCGCGGCTTCACGAGACCTCGACCTGGAACGACTCGATCACCGGGTTCGCCAGCAGCCGGTTGCACATGTCCTCGACCTTGGCGCGGGCCTCGTCGATATCGCCTGCGTCGAGCTTCAGCTCGATCCGCTTGCCCACGCGCACCTCGCCCACCCCTTCGTAGCCGAGCGCAGGGAGAGCTCGTTCGATCGTCTGACCCTGTGGGTCCGAGATCCCCTCCTTGAGCATCACCTTCACCTCGGCCGTGAACCTCACGTGAGCGTCCCCGAGAGAGCCAGGGCGCCGGCGATGAAGACGGCAACCATCACGGCCAGGCACAGAGCGCCGACGACAAGACCCGCGGCCGAACGCATGGAACGCGTGTCGGACGCCACCTCGTTCCCTTTGACGAACAGATACAAGGACCACATCACGAGGGCCACTGCGATCGCTATCGAGAACGCCGCCCACGCGGTCGACAGCGAATCCCCCAGACGCTCAGTGGCGAACGAGCGGGGGCCCACGATCAAGAGGTCGAGTGGAAGGAGGATCATGAGCCCGAGGACCTGGGGCAGCCACGACGCGCCCCAGACGATCCTGAGATCGCGCCTGGAGGTCGTCGCGTGAAGGCCCCTGAAAGTTGCAGGCCCGATCCGGCCCCACAGGAACATGGCCACCAGCGCGAGCACGGCACCGAGCACCAGCGCGAGGCCAAGATCGATCCACGAGAAGTCGCTCGCCGCAACCTCACGGCGCCCCGTCAATCCCCCAACCTTCAGCCAGGTTCCCATCAGCGCGGCACCACCGAGGGCGGTGAGGACCGTAGGGGCATAGCCCTCGTCCGGAACCACGCCGCCCTGCGCCCGCTCCTCCGCGATCTCGAACGAGGCCTCGAAACCGTCCTCGGGTCGGAGAAGGACCGATCTGAGGGTGAGACCGAGCCGCGTGGAGCCCTCGTTCGCGGTCCGGGCACTCACGCGACGACCAGCTCCATCCAGCGAGCGAAGGGTTGTTCGGTGATGCGCTCGTACGCCTCGATGTAACGGGTCCGCGTCGCGGACACGACCTCGGGCGCGAGATGGGGAGGAGGAGGACTGTGATCCCATCCGGTCGAGTCGAGCCAATCCCTGACGAACTGCTTGTCGAACGACGGTTGCGGTCCACCGGGGACGTACACGTTCTCGGGCCAGAACCTGCTGGAGTCGGGGGTGAGCACCTCATCGATCAAGAGCACTTCACCATCCGCAACTCCGAACTCGAACTTCGTGTCGGCGATGATCACGCCGCGCTCTCTGGCCATGGTCGAGGCGAACCCGTAGAGCTCGAGAGCGAAAGCGCGCACGCGTTCGTAGCCCGGGCCGACGATCTCGGCGGCGCGGGCCTCGGTGATGTTCTCGTCGTGCCCCGTGGTCGCCTTGGTCGCAGGCGTCACGATGGGCCCCGGAAGGACGTCCGATTCCCGCAGCCCGTCCGGAAGTCGGTGGCCGCATACCTCGCCGCTTGCGACGTAATCGCGCCATCCGGAACCGGAGAGGTACCCACGGACCACGAACTCGACGGGGAAGGGCTCGGCCCGGCGACACACCATCGCCCGGCCGGGAAGGTCCTCGACCGGCAGGTCGGGGAGATCGGAGGCCTTGACCGAGACGAGGTGGTTGGGACACAGGTGTTCGGTGGCGGTGAACCAGTGATGCGAGAGCCCGGTCAGAACCTTGCCTTTGTCGGGGATCGGCTGGGGAAGGATGCAGTCGTACGCGCTGATGCGATCGGTGGCGACGAGGACCAGATCGTCGCCGGAGGAAAAGATCTCGCGCACTTTGCCCGATGCCAGGTGCCGGGCAACTCCCACTTAAAGTTCCTCCAGGCGGTGGAAGACGGTCTCCAGGTTTCCAAGATAGCGCGAGGCATCGAAGCATCCGTCGATTTCACCGGAATCGAGGTGCGCGGTGACGGCAGGATCTGCCTTCAGCAGGTCGACCAGGGGCTTCTGCTGGTCCCAGGCGATCATCGCGTTCCGCTGCACGAGCGCGTAGGCCTCCTCGCGCTGAAGCGCGCCCTTCGACAAGAGCGCGGTGAGAACGCTCTGGGAGTGCACCAAGCCCATCGAGCTCTCGAGGTTGACGAGCATCCGGGTCTCGTCGACCACCATCCCCTCGATCACCCACCGCATCTTGTCGAGCATGTAGTCGAGCAGAAGGCACGCGTCCGGGAACGTTACGCGCTCCACCGACGAATGTGAGATGTCTCGCTCATGCCAGAGTGCGACATTCTCGTAGCCGGTCATCGAGTACGCGCGGAGTAACCGAGCAAGGCCACAGATGCGCTCACAGACGATCGGATTCCTCTTATGTGGCATCGCCGAGGACCCCTTCTGTCCCTCGGCGAACGGTTCTTGAACCTCCCGTACCTCCGTCCGCTGGAGATGCCGGATCTCCTGCGCGAAACGCTCGAGCGACGCGCCCGTCGTTGCGATCGTGCCGAGGAACTCCGCATGGCGGTCCCGGGGGATGACCTGCGTCGCCGAGGGCTCGACCGATAAGCGGAGGCGCTCGCACACGAAGGACTCGACCTCGGGACTCAGCTGCGAGTACGTGCCGACCGCGCCCGAGAGTTTCCCGAACGCCACCTGGTCGCGCGCCCGTCGCAAGCGGTCGCGGTCGCGGTCGAGCTCGAAAGTCCATCC
>JAENWQ010000043.1 GCA_016649855.1 Actinomycetota bacterium
AGAATCCGGGGGGAGAAAGAACGAGAGCCCCGGCTTTGCCGGGGCTCTCCGCTTTGGTTCTAGCGCTTCGAGTACTGAGG
Organism: Actinomycetota bacterium; assembly: GCA_016649855.1. Lineage (GTDB taxonomy): Bacteria > Actinomycetota > CADDZG01 > CADDZG01 > WHSQ01 > WHTI01. The sequence goes on from JAENWQ010000043.1 coordinate 81, forward strand.
GGCTTTGCGGGCCTTCTTCAGGCCGTACTTGCGACGTTCCTTCTCGCGAGCGTCCCTCGTCAGGAAACCGGCTTTCTTCAGGGCGGGTCTGAGGTCCGGGTCCATGTCGATCAGGGCACGGGAGATCGCGTGGCGAAGCGCGCCGGCCTGGCCCGCGACACCGCCACCGTCGATCGAGGCGATGATGTCGTAGCGACCCTCGGTCTCGGTGAGCCGCAGGGGCTCCGAGAGGATCATGCGGTGCGTCGCGCTCGGGAAGTAATCCTCGAGCGGACGCCTGTTGATCTCCCAGCGACCGCTGCCCGGTAGGAGCCGGACGCGGCACACGGCCTCCTTGCGCCGGCCGGTCGCGCGTGCGAGTGCCTCAACCACCGGTTACCTCCTCGATCGTGTGCGCTTGCTCGGGGTCCTTGGGAGCGGCGACCGCTTTAAGGTCGAGATCCTTGGGATCCTGAGCGCTGTGCGGGTGGTCAGGACCCGCGTAGACCTTGAGCTTGGTGAACATCTGGGCGCCGAGCCGGTTGCTCGGGAGCATCCCCTTGACGGCCTTCTCGACGGCCAGTTCGGGGCGCTCGGACATGAGCTTCGTGTAGGACTCGGCACGGAGGCCGCCCGGGTAGCCCGAGTGGCGGTAGCGCACCTTCTGGAGAAGCTTCGAGCCGGTCAGGACGACCTTCGAAGCGTTGACGATAATGACGTGGTCGCCGGTGTCGAGATGCGGAGCGAAGTATGGCTTGTGCTTGCCGCGCAGGAGCTTCGCCACCTCGGATGCGAGACGGCCCAGCACGATGCCGTCGGCATCGATCAGGTGCCAGTCGCGCGTTATCTCACTCGGTTTGGTCGAATGGGTCTTCATCTCGTCCTTTGGTTGCGGGGGGACGGGCAGGATAACTGCCCTATTTGGGCAGGTCAAACGACCGATAGGAGCTTCTTAAACGGCCGCATCGATCGGCCTGCTCCATCCCTCGTCGTACTCGACGGAGACCAGGCAGAGGCCCTTAGGAGGCGCCACAACCCCTGCTGCTCCCCGGTCGCGCGCCTCGAGGATCGCCGGGATCTCGTCCGGCGCCCTCTTGCCGGTCCCGACCTCCGCCAGGGTCCCCACCAGCGACCGAGCCATCTGCTGGATGAACGCATTCGCCCTAGCCCGGATCCGGACCAGATCTCCATCCCGGACGCTTCTCAACTCGAATAACTTCCGGACCCCCGAGGCGTCGGGGTGGGACAGCCGTCCGAAGGAGCGGAAGTCGTGCTCGCCGACGAGGTGGCCGGCCGCCTCGTTCATCAGATCGACGTCGAGAGCGCCTTTGACCTGCCACGTGGTGGGCACGAGGAATGGGTCGGGAACCTCTCCATCCCGGAGCGCGTACACGTAGCACCGGGACTTCGCCGAGAAGCGGGCGCTGAAGTCTCGTGGCACCTCCCCGACGAACGAGAACGCGATCTCGGGACCCAGCATCCCGTTGAGCTTGTCCCTGAGAGCCACGAGGTCGAGGTCATCCGGCGCGTCGGCGGTCGAGACGACTTGACCGAGGGCGTGGACTCCGGCATCGGTTCGTCCGGCCACGACGGTCGCCACCTCGAGCCCGAACAGCCTGGAGAGGACGTCCTCGATGGCGCCTTGAACGGTCCTCAGGTCGGGCTGGCGAGCGAACCCATGGAACGATGTTCCGTCGTACGCGAGGTCGAGACGGAGGTTCAGCTTTCTTTCTCGGTCTCGCCCGGCTCGTCGCCGGCTGCCTCGTCGGCAGCTTCCTCGATCGACTCCTCAGGGGCTTCGGTTTCGGCTTCGGTTTCGATCTCGGTCTCGATCTCGGTCTCGATCTCGGTCTCGGCCTCGTCCTCGAGGTCGGTCGCAGCGACCTCGGCATCAGGTTCGGCGCGGCGTCCGGGCCGGCGGATACGTCTGCGCGTGCTGGTCTCGGCGCCCGCCTCGTCGTGGTGCGTGACGCCCCCTTCGACCAGCTCGATCAGAGCCATAGGAGCGTTGTCGCCGTTACGAGGACCAAGCTTGAGGATCCGCGTATAGCCGCCGTTGCGGTCGGAGAACCGCGGGGCGATGTCGGCGAAGAGCTTGTGGACGATCGCGCGGTCCTCGATGTGGCTGAGAACGTTGCGCCGGTCGTGGACCGAGCCCTTCTTCGCTTTCGTGATCAGCTTCTCGGCGTAGGGCCTCAGCGCTTTGGCCTTGGCCACCGTCGTGGTGATGCTCTCGTGGTCGAAGAGCGACACCGCGAGGTTCGCCATCATCAGCTTCTGATGCTTCGGGTTGGACCCGAGGCGTGCACCCTTCTTCGGCTGAGGCATCTTAGAAGTCTTTTCTCTTCAGTCCAAGGCCCATCTCTTCGAGCTTCGCCTTGACCTCATCGATCGACTTCTGCCCGAAGTTGCGGATCTCGAGGAGGTCCTCTTCGGACTTCTCGACGAGCTCGCCCACCGTCTGGACGCCTTCGCGCTTCAGACAGTTGTAGGAACGAACCGTGAGATCCATCTCTTCGATCGGCTGCGCGAGAACGCCGGAGGCCTCCTCTTCGCCCGGCTCGGGGCCGAGCTGGAGGCCGACCGCGCCCTCGCCGACACCCGAGAAGAGCTGGAGCAGCTCGACGAGCGTCGAGCCTGCGGACGACAACGCGTCGCTCGGCTTGATCGCACCGTTGGTCTCGACATCGAGGATCAACCGGTCGTAGTTGGTCATCTGCTCGACACGGGTGGGCTCGACTTCGTAGGTCACCCGGGAGACGGGCGAGAACAGGGCGTCGATCGGTACGGTCCCGATCGAGTCCTTCTGCGACGAATCCGCCGGAACGTACCCGCGGCCCTGCTCGACCTTGAGCTCCATCGACAGCGTCGCCTTCTTGTTGAGCGTGGCGATGTGCTTGTCGGAGTTGAGGATCTCGACGCCCGTGGGGAGTTCGATATCGCCGGCGCTGACCTCGGCCGGACCCGTCACACGCAGGTGAACGGTGGTCGCCTCAACGTTCTCGCTCTGGATCACGAGCTCTTTGAGATTGAGGACGATGTCGGTCACATCCTCGGTGATCCCTTCGATCGTAGAGAACTCGTGGAGCACGCCGTCGATCTTGATCTGGGTAACGGCAGCACCGGGGATCGACGACAGCAGGGTTCGCCTCAACGAGTTCCCCAGCGTGTAGCCGAAACCAGGCTCGAGCGGTTCGATCGTGAACCGCGAACGGACGTCAGAGATCTCCTCTTCGGAGATCTGAGGACGCTGAACTATCAGAAGATCCATGAAGCTCCTCTCAGCGTAGGAGTCGCCGGCGATGGTGCCGGCGGTCCTAGTCGTTGCCTCTACTTCGAGTAGTACTCGACGATGAGCTGTTCTTGAACCGGAATATCCATCTGGCCCCGCTCCGGAAGCGTTCGAACCTCGCAGGACAACTCTTTGAGATTCGAGCTGAGCCACTCGGGCGACGGCCGTCCCTCCGCATAGGACGCGTTCTCAACGATCCGGCCGATGGTCCTGGAACGACCACGGACGGAGACCGTGTCCCCGGGCTTGACCCGGAAGGAGGGGATGTTGACCTTCTTACCGTTGACCTCGAAGTGCCCGTGCGAGACGAGCTGCCGACCCATCGGACGGTTCATCGCGAACCCGGCTCGGTAGACGACGTTGTCCAAGCGGGACTCACAGATACGCATGAGCTCCTCACCCGTGACGCCTTTCGAGCGGACGGCTTCCTCGTAGTAGCTGCGGAACTGCTTCTCGAGGATCCCGTAGAAACGCTTCGCCTTCTGCTTCTCGCGGAGCTGGAGTAGGTACTCGGACTCGCGCACGCGTGCACGTCCGTGCTGGCCGGGAGGGGGCTTCCCCTTCTCGATCGGACACTTCGGTGACTCGCAGCGGGTCCCTTTGAGGAACAGCTTTGTCTTCTCACGCCTGCACAGCTTGCAGACCGGACCGGTGTACCTGGCCATCAGACGCGCCTCCTCTTTCGAGGACGGCAACCGTTATGCGGCACCGGCGTGACATCTTTGATCCCGATGACCTCGAGACCCGAAGCCTGGAGGGAGCGGATCGCGGTCTCTCGACCGGAACCCGGGCCCTTCACTTCGACGTCGACGCGACGGACGCCGTGCTCCTGGGCGCGCCGAGACGCCGTCTCGGCGGCAAGCTGCGCCGCGAAGGGGGTCGACTTACGCGAACCCTTGAAGCCGACGTTGCCGGCCGAAGCCCAAGACAGCACGTTCCCCTCGAGATCTGAGATCGAGATGATCGTGTTGTTGAAGGTCGACTTGATATGGGCAACACCGTGTACGACATTCTTCTTTTCCTTGCGACGAGACTTCTTCGCCTTCTTAGGAGGTGCCAACTGTCCTCTTTCTCCCCGGGGGACTTACTTCTTGGTTTTCTTCTTGCCGGCAACCGTCTTCTTCGGACCTTTACGGGTGCGAGCATTCGTGTGCGTGCGCTGACCGTGAACGGGAAGACCGCGGCGGTGCCGGAGTCCCTGGTAACAGCCGATCTCGACCTTGCGCTTGATGTTGAGGTTCACCTCACGCCTGAGGTCACCCTCGACGCGATAGTTGTCACTGATCCAGTCGCGGATCCGAACGACCTCTTCGTCGGTGAGATCCCGGGTCCTGGTGGCAGGGTCGACCTTGGCGCCGACACAAGTCTCGACGGCTTTGGTGTTACCGACCCCGTAGATATAGGTGAGGGCGATGTCGAGACGCTTCTCTCTCGGCAAGTCCACTCCTGCGATTCGTGCCACGCTGTTCCTTTCCTATCCCTGGCGCTGTTTGTGACGCGGATTCGAGCAGATGACCATCACCGCTCCGCGGCGACGGATCACCTTGCATTTGTCACACATCTTCTTGACGCTCGGACGAACCTTCATTGGGCCTCTCTTACTTGTACCGGTACACGACCCGACCTCTGGTGAGGTCGTACGGCGACAGCTCCACCAGCACCCGGTCGCCCGGAAGGATCCGGATGTAGTGCATCCGCATCTTGCCGGAGATGTGAGCGAGCACCCGGTGACCGTTGTCCAGCTCGACGCGGAACATGGCATTCGGAAGAGGCTCGATCACCGAGCCCTCGACCTGGATGCCCTCTTCCTTGCCGGAAGACTGCTCCTTGTTCTTCTTCGCCACGTTCTTCTTCGCCACGCGCGAAACCCCGCTCACCGTCGATCTTGGTTTCTCCCGGGCCACGAAAAGCGCCCCCAAGGGGCGCGAGTAAACCCGAGACTGGACCGGCAAAGCATGATAACAGGGGAACCCCCCTTGGTCTAACCGAACCGGGGCTCATCCACCCCTCCTGGTGAGGACCTCGTGGCCCTCCGGAACGATCGCCACCGTGTGCTCGAAATGGGCCGAGACGCTGCGGTCGGCCGTGACCACGGTCCAGCCGTCGTCGAGGGCCTCGGTCTCCGGCCCGCCCAGGTTGATCATCGGTTCGACCGCCAGGGTCATCCCGGCCGAGAGCACCTCCCGCCGCCCCGGGGGTCCATAGTTCGGGATCTGCGGCTCCTCGTGCAGCGCCCGCCCCACCCCGTGACCCACGTACTCCCGCACCACTCCGTAGCCGTGAGGGCGGATGGACGACTCGACCGCATGACCGATATCGCCCACGCGGTTCCCGGGCTTGCACTGCTCAATCGCCGTCCACAGAGAGCTCTCGGTTGCTTTCAGGAGGTCCATCACCTCGCCGGAAACCTCGCCCACCGGGAACGTCCAGGCGGAATCGGCGTGGAAGCCCTCGTAATAAACGCCGACGTCGATCGAAACGATGTCCCCGTCCTTGAGCGCCAGCGGCCCCGGGATCCCGTGAACGATCACCTCGTTCGCGGACGTACAGATCGATGCCGGGAAACCCCGGTACCCCTTGAACGACGGCTTGGCGCCCGCCGAGGTGATCGACTCCTCCGCGATCTCGTCGAGCTCCATGGTCGTGATCCCGGGTCGCAGCTCAGCCTCGAGGCGGTCGAGCGTGGCGGCGAGGATGTCGCCCGCCCGGCGCATGATCTCGATCTCTTGGGGGCTCTTCTTGTAGATCACAGAACCGCCGTGATCCGGGCGAACACCTCGTGCGTCGTTCCCACGCCATCGACCTCTCGCAAGATGCCCCCCTCGGCATACCGCTGCTTCAGGGGCTCGGTCTGTTCGTAGTAGAGGCGGAGACGCTCGCGCACCTTATCGTCGTCTTCATCATCCTGACGCCGGACGACCTTGCCCCCGCACGCGTCGCAGGTCCAACCGTCCGCCGGCGGGGTGTCGATGTGATAGTTCCGGCCACACTGGGAGCACATGCGCCGTCCCAGGATGCGGCGCTCGGAGACCTCTTGAGGAACCTCGAGGGCAAGGGCGCCGTCTAGTTTCAGGCCTTGCTCGGCAAGGATCGCATCGAGAGCATCCGCTTGATGGAGGTTGCGCGGGAACCCATCGAGGAGGAACCCGGCCTCGCAGTCGTCCTCGGACAACCGATGCCGGATGACCTCGATCGTCAGATCGTCGGGCACCATCCTGCCGGACTCGACGAACGACTTGACCTTGCCGCCGAGATCGGAGCCGGAAGAGATGGCCCAGCGAAAGATGTCGCCGGTCGCTATGGAAGGGACCCCGAACTTCTCGGAGATCTTCTGGCTCTGCGTGCCCTTTCCGGCCCCCTGGGGACCGAAAACCACGAGCCTCATCTACTTCAGGAAGCCTTCGTAGTGTCTCATCATCAGCTGCGATTCGATCTGCTTCATCGTTTCGAGCGTGACACCAACCGTGATGAGGATCGACGTCCCGCCGAAGGGAAGTTGCTGGATGTCCTGGGTCGCCAGGAAGATCGACGGCATCAACGCGATCGACGCGACGAACAACGCGCCGGGCAGCGTGATGCGGGTCAGTATCCGATCGAGATACTCCGCGGTCTGCCGCCCGGGACGGATCCCGGGGATGAAACCGCCGTACTTCTTCATGTTGTCGGCCTGGTCCACCGGGTTGAACGCGATCGCCGTATAGAAGTAGCTGAAGAAGATCACCATCGTCCCGTAGATGACCATATAGATCGGGCTGGTCGCGTTCACCAGGTTGTTGTTGATGAAGTTCTGGATCCCCGGACTCTGGATCGTGTTCTGCAGCAGCGTCGGGATGTACAAGACGCTGGAGGCGAAAATGATCGGGATGACACCCGCCTGGTTGACCTTCAGCGGGATGTAGACCTGGCCCCCGCCGTACATCCGGCGCCCCACGACACGCTTGGCGTACTGCACGGGGATGCGCCGTTGGCCCTGCTCCATGATGACGATCGCCACCACAACGCCGAGACCGATCGCGAGGATCGCTAGGAAGTTGCCCATCCCCTTCTGCTGAAGGATCGCGTTGCCCTCTGAAGGGAGGGTCGAGACGATCGAAGCGAAGATCAGGATCGACATCCCGTTACCGATGCCCTTCGTGGTGACCAGCTCACCCAGCCACATGATCAGAGCCGTACCGGCGGTCAGCGACAAGACGACCAGGCCGACCCTGGGTGCAGTGAACTCTGGGATCAGATCGATACCGGCAAGCGCTCCACCCTGACCCTGAGCCCCACCTCCACCGTTGTGGAAGATGAATGCGATACCGGTGGACTGCAGCATCGCCAGCATGACGGTGAGGTAACGGGTCCACTGGTTGATCTTCTTGACGCCGGACTCACCCTCCTTCTGCCATGCCTCGAGCTTGGGGATGACGACCGTAAGGAGCTGCATGATGATCGAAGAGGTGATGTACGGCATGATCCCGAGGGCGAAGATCGCCATCTGGGTCAGCGCGCCACCGGAGAACAGGTTGATGAACGCGAATACACCGCTGGTCGCGTTCCGCTTGAGATCCTGAGCCGCCTGGACGTCGATGCCCGGGGTCGGGATGTGTGCCCCGAGCCGATAGACGGCGATGATCAGCAGCGTGAAGAGGATCTTCCTTCGAAGGTCCGGAACCTTGAAAGCGTTCGCGAACGTGGAGAGGAGATTCACCTCTTGACGCCCTTCCGGGGCTTCGGACCGCTCACCATCCGGATCACCTCGACGGTGCCACCGGCACCCTCGATCTTGGTGCGGGCGGAATCGCTGAACTTGTGGGCCCTAACAGTGAGGGCGCGATCGACGTCGCCGGTCCCGAGGATCTTGACCAGGCCACTTCGGTGGTTGATGAGACCCACCTTGCGCAACTCGTCGGGGCCGATGTTCGCGGTCTCGATGCGAGCAAGATCTTTGACGTTGACCGGTTCGTAGATCTTCTGGTTTGGCGGGGTGAAGCCCTTCAGCTTGGGGACCCGCCGTGCCAGCGGCATCTGGCCACCCTCGAAGAACATATGCACCTCGCCACGCGCCTTGGTGCCCTTGGTCCCGCGGCCGGCGGTCTTGCCCTTGCCGGAACCGTCTCCCCTGCCTTTTCTCTTGCTGGTCTTGTGGCTCCCCTCGGGGGGCTTCAACTCATGCGGCTTCATGACTCTTTCATCTCCTCGACCTCGACGAGATGGGCGACGGCGTTGATCATGCCGACGATCTCGGGCTTGTCGTCGTGGATCGCCGAATCGCCCAATCGCTTGAGCCCCAGCGCCCGTACCGTTCCGATCTGCTTAGCGCCGCGGCCTAGGGCCGAGCGCACCTGCGTCACTTTGAGCTTCGCCATCTTCTCAGTCCCCCGTGCTTAGTGGCACGTCGCGTAAATTCCGTCGCATTCGAGCGCCCCTGCATCCCCGATGGCTGCGTTGCTCGTCGCTCACGTACTCCCGGTACGCTCGACTCCTCGCGCCTTGCCCTCCGGGCCCAGGGGCGCTCTCGGTGCTGGCGTTACCTACGCGACGCACCACTAACTCTTCGTCTCGGCGACGGCAGGAGCCTGCAGAAGGTACGGCGGTGCGACCTCTTCGGGCGTCTTGTGTCGCTTCTTGGCAACGGATTCGGCCGTCTTGATGCTCTTCAGGCCCTTCACCGTTGCGTGAACGATGTTGATCGGATTGTCCGAGCCGAGGGACTTCGAGAGGATGTCTCTGATGCCGGCGCACTCCACGACCGCGCGGACCGGACCCCCGGCGATAACACCGGTACCGGGAGACGCGGGCTTGAGAAGCACGACGCCGCCGGAATCTTCACCCATGACCTCGTGGATGATCGTGTTGCGGATCATCGGGACCCGGAAGAAGTTCTGCTTCGCCTCCTCGATCCCTTTCTGGATCGCGGCCGGTACCTCACGAGCCTTCCCATAGCCAACGCCAACCTGGCCCGCCCCATCGCCCACGACTACGAGCGCGGTGAATGAGAACCGACGACCGCCCTTGACCACTTTGGACACACGGTTGATCGAGACGACGCGTTCTTCGTACTGGTTCCGGTCGTCGTCCCGGCGTCCTCGTCCTCCACCACGTCCCATACGGATACCTCTCCCTAGTCTTCTTAGAACTCCAGGCCGCCCTCGCGGGCGCCCTCCGCGAGAGCCTGGACACGACCGTGATACATGAAGCCGCCGCGGTCGAACGTCACCTTCTCGACCCCAACCGCCTTGGCCTTCTCGGCCACGGCCTTCCCGACTGCCTTCGCCTTCTCCTTCGGATCCTTACCGTCCTTGACCGCCAGGGTCGACGACGACGCCAGCGTCTGGCCGGCGAAATCATCGATCACCTGGGCGTAGATGTGCCGGTTCGAGCGATACACCGCGAGCCGCGGCCGCGCCTTGGAACCGTGCACCTTCTTGCGCACACGACGGTGACGCCTCTTCAATGCTGCGAACTTCTTCTCTGTCATCTCGATGTCTCCTAGGCTCCGGCCTTCGCGGCCTTACCGGCCTTGCGCCGGATGTGTTCGCCTTCGTAGCGGATGCCCTTTGCCTTGTAGGGCTCGGGCTTGCGGATCGCCCGGATCTCCGCTGCGGTCTGGCCGACCAGCTCCTTGTCGATGCCCCTGACCGTGATCCTCGTCGGCAGCGGTACCTCGAGCTCGATGCCGGCCGGGGCCTTCTTGTGGACCGAGTGCGAGAAACCGACCTGGATCTCGAGGTCGTTCCCCTGCTTGGCGGCACGGTAACCGACCCCGTGGATCTCGAGGCGCTTCTCGTAGCCCTCGGTAACGCCGATGACCATGTTCGCGATGAGGCTGCGGATCAAGCCGTGGAGCGCCTTGACATCGCGCGCGTCACCATCGCGGGACACGAGGATCTGCTCGTCCGCGACCGCCACCGAGATCCCCTTGGGGAGCGGGCGCGTCAACTCGCCCTTGGAGCCCTTCACGGACACCCGTCCCCCATCTGTCTTGATCTCGACACCCGAGGGGATGGGTACCGGCGACTGACCTACTCGTGACATCTCAGCTCCCTACCAAACATAGGCGACGATCTCGCCGCCAACTTTTGCCCTGCGCGCTTCTTTGTCGGTCATGAGTCCCTGCGACGTCGAAACGATCGCGATGCCCAGGCCTCCGAGCACGCGGGGTATTTCCTGAGCGCCACGGTAGACGCGCCTGCCCGGCTTCGAGATGCGCCGTATCCCAGAGATAGCGCGTTCGCGCTCCTCTGAGTAACGCAGCTTGATCTTGATCGCAGGGTGCGTTCCGTCCTCGGCGCGCTCCATCCCGTCGACGTAGCCCTCGTTGACCAGGATCCGGGCGATCGATTCCTTGATCTTCGACGCCGGGATCACGACCTCTTCATGCATCGCGGTCGATGAGTTCCGTATGCGAGTCAGCATGTCGGCGATCGGATCGGTCATAGACATGGCTACCAACTCGCCTTCGTGATGCCGGGGATCTCGCCCTTGTGGGCCATCTCCCGGAAGCACAGACGGCATAGTCCGAACCGGCGGTAGACCGCGCGCGGTCTACCGCAACGCATACAGCGTGTGTATGCCTGCACCTTGTACTTGGGCTTGCGCTCGGCCTTGTTGCGCAGAGCTTTCTTCGCCATCTTGCCTCCAGCCTTCTGCTAGTTCTTGTCTGTCTGCTTGAGAGGGAACCCGAGCGCAAGAAGCAGCGCCCGGCCTTCCTCGTTGGTCGTTGCCGAAGTCACGATCGTGATGTCCATCCCCCGGGTCTGATCGACGTCGTCGTAGTCGATCTCGGGAAACACGAGCTGCTCGGTAACTCCGAAGGTGTAGTTCCCGGCGCCGTCGAACGACTTCGGGCTGAGCCCGCGGAAGTCCCTGATCCGGGGCAGCACGATCGAGATCAACCGGTCGAGGAAGTCCCACATACGGTCTCCCCTGAGGGTCACGGCGGCACCGATCGGCATCCCCTCACGGATCTTGAAGGTTGCGATCGACTTCCTCGCCCGTCTGATCGAAGGCTTCTGCCCGGTGATCGTCGTCAGATCGCGCACCGCTCCCTCGAGGATCTTGGCGTCCTTGTGAGCATCCCCAGTGCCGATGTTGATCACGACCTTGAGGGGAGTCGGAACCTCCATGATGTTGGAGAACCCCAGCTCTTCCTTCAGCTTGTTGCGGAGCTCGGAGCGGTAGTGCTCCTTCATCCGCGGCACATAAGTAGTGGTTGCCATGCCTACAGCTCCGTTCCGCACTTGGTGCACACGCGGATCTTGGCTCCGTCGCCCTCGATCTGATAGCCGGCGCGGGTCGGACCGTGCGTCGGGCAGATCAGCGCCACGTTCGAGATATCGATAGATGCTTCCTTGTGGATGATCCCGCCCTCGGTTCCGCCACGTCCCTTGGACATCCGGATCGGCTCGTGCCGGGTCACCCGGTTGATCCCCTCGACGAGCACGCGGCCCTTCTTGGGGTTGACCTCGAGGACGCGGGCGCGGGCGCCGACGTCCTTGCCCGAGATGATCTCGACCTCGTCACCCTTGCGGATCTTCACGGCGGGCATCTACAACACCTCCGGGGCGAGGGAGATGATCTTCATGAAGCGCCTCTCTCTCAATTCACGCGCCACGGGGCCGAAGATCCGGGTCCCGCGTGGCTGCATCTGTGCGTCGACTATCACAACCGCGTTGTCGTCGAACCGGATGTAAGAGCCGTCGCCACGACGGCGCTCCTTCGCGGTGCGAACGACGACCGCCTTGACGACATCCGACTTCTTCACGACGCCGCCGGGGATCGCGTCCTTCACCGTGCACACGACGAGGTCGCCCACGCCTGCGTAGCGGCGTCGGGAACCCCCGAGCACCTTGATGACGAGAACCTCTCGGGCCCCCGTGTTATCTGCGACTCGACACCTGGTCTCCTGTTGAATCATTTCGGCATCCTCACTCCGCCATCACTCCGCCCGCCGGCGCTCGGACGCCTCATTTAGCTTTCTCAACGATCTCGACCACACGCCAGCGCTTGGTCTTGCTGAGGGGCCGCGTCTCGATGATGCGTACCGTGTCGCCGTTGCCGGCTTCATTGGTCTCGTCGTGGGCCTTGAGGCGTACGTCGCGGCGCACGATCTTGCCGTATGTGGGGTGCTTGGCAGCGTCGAGGACCGCGACGACTACCGTCTTGTCCATAGCATCGGACACGACACGACCGAGGCGCGACTTGCGCTTGCCCCTCACGCTTTCCTCTTGCGGTTCGCTCATCTCACCCGTTCCTTCACTCACCGGTCTCACCGCCCAATTCGCCGAGCTCATGCTGACGAAGCAGCATGTTCAACCTGGCGATCTCTTTCCTCAGCTGCCCAAGTCGCTTGTAGTTGTCGAGCTGTCCGGTCGCATTCTGGAAGCGCATGTTGAACAGCTCTTCCTTGGTCTCCGACAGCTTCGTTCGAAGCTCCGGGGCGGAGAGATCCCTCAACTCGGATGTCTTCGTCATCACTGGACCTCCAGCGTCTGCTCACGGGTCACGAACTTGGTCTTGATCGGGAGCTTGTGAGCGGCGCGCAGGATCGCTTCGCGCGCCAGCAGCTCCTGCACACCGGCGATCTCGAACATGACCCGGCCCGGCTTCACGACCGCGACCCACCCTTCGGGGTTTCCTTTACCGGAGCCCTGACGGGTCTCGGCCGGTTTCTTCGTGTACGGCTTGTCGGGAAAGATGTTGATCCAGACCTTCCCGCCTCGACGGATGTGGCGGGTCATCGCGATACGAGCCGCCTCGATCTGCCTGCTTGTGATCCATCCGGGTTCGATCGCCATCAGACCGAAGTCACCGAAGTTGACGGTGGTTCCGCCCTTCGCCTTGCCGCGCATCCGACCGCGCTGTTGCTTGCGGTGCTTGGTTCGCTTCGGCTCCAGCATCAGGACTCACCTCCGGAGGTGTCCTCTTTGTTCTGCGGGTCGTCGAGACGGCCCGCTTCATTGGTGCTGGCCGCCGGCGTCACCTTCACCTCGGGGGGAAGCTTCGGCGCGGGAGCCTCTTCGGCCTTCGGCTGCTCGACCTTGGAAGCCTCCGCCTTGGGAGCCTCGACCTTGGGGACATCGGCGTCCTTGGGCTTGCGACGCGAGCGCCCACGGGCGGTCGTACCGGCGGGCTTCTCTTCGGCGGCCGCCTTCCGCTCTTCTGCCCCACGACCCACCGTTTCTCCGGCCGCCAGGGCGGCTTCACGGCGAAGGCGCGCGGTGTCGCGGGCCGAGGCGTAGAGGTCCTGGAACGGACCCTTGTAGATCCAGACCTTGACCCCGATGCGGCCGAACGTCGTCTTGGCTTCGGAGAACCCGTAGTCGACATCTGCCCGCAGCGTGTGCAGAGGCATCTGGCCCTCGATGTACCACTCGGTGCGGCTCATCTCTGCACCGCCGAGACGGCCACCACATTGAACCCGGACGCCCTTGGCACCATGACGCATCACGCTACCGACGGCCTTCTTCATCGCACGGCGGAAGGCAACCCGGCTCGCGAGCTGCTCGGCAACGCCCTGGGCGATCAAGGTTGCATCGAGCTCCGGCTGCTTGACCTCGATGATGTTGAGCCTGACGTCCGTCGGCTTCCCCGAGACCCTCGACTCCATCAGCTCAAGGTGGGAACGCAGGCGCTCGGCCTCAGAGCCGCGACGCCCGATGACGATGCCGGGGCGGGCGGTGTGAGCGTCGATCCGCACACGCTCGCGCGTCCGCTCGATCTCGATCCGGCTGATCCCCGCGTGCGGCAACTCGCCGAGGAGGTACTCACGGATGCGGAGATCCGCCTCCAGATACTCCTGATACTGCTTCTCTGTGAACCAGCGGGACTTCCAGTCGGTATGGATACCGAGGCGGAAGCCGTAGGGGTGAACCTTTTGACCCATCTAGGACTCGCCCTCCTCAGTCTTCTTCTTCGTGGTTTTCTTCGCGGTGGTTTTCTTCGCGGTGGTTTTCTTCGCGGTGGTTTTCTTCGCGGTGGTTTTCTTCGCGGTGGTTTTCTTCGCGGTGGTTTTCTTCG
>JAENWQ010000106.1 GCA_016649855.1 Actinomycetota bacterium
CGGGAGGCCCCTGTGTTGGCAGGCATCGAAACGCACCCTCTGTCACCGATCAGAGACTTCACGGCCACGCCCATGGGGTCATGTCTCGAAGTCGATCACGTCGTTCATCCAACCCGTACGCCGCGATCGCGGCCGGGTAACCGGCCGTTGACACCGCCAAGACCGCGACGTGCCTCAGTCCCTCGGGCTCGATCCCTTCGCCGAGCGCCTTGCGGGTGTGCGATCGCACTGCGCCCTTGGCCTCTGCGCCGGCGCCGATGGCCAGCTTGACAAGCCGGCGTTCCCGCGGGGACAGGGGCCCCGCTCCATGCAACTTGTCCGCCAGCTTCTCATACGTCTGCATCACTTCGGGATATTTGCTCCTTGAACCTGCGAAAGACGTCAGGCAGGTAGTCCACCATCGAAACTCTCCTTCCCAAGAGGGGCAGTCTGCGCCGATCTAATAGGGTGGTCGCGATCCTGAGCTTGAGCTCCCCCGACGGAACCCGTGGCGCTGGGTGACCGGCAACGTTCCCGCCTCGAGTTGTGCATCGATATCCGAAAGACTCGCAAACGTCGTCTTGGCGAGCTGATCGATCAGAGCGCTCTGGGCCCCAGACCAAGCCACGTGGATCGCGCACATCTCCTCCCAGCGGCACGGCCCTTCCCTGAGCAGGCACGTCTCCGACCGGATCGGTTCCTCGGCCGCCTCGACGACGTCGAGAAGCGAGATCGACTCAGGCGACCGCGTGAGCTCGTAGCCGCCGTTGGGTCCGGCGAATGATGCCACCAGATCCGCCCGCACGAGCTCGCCCAGCACCTGTGGCAGGTAGTTCTCGGGGATGTCCATGTCCGCCGCGATCTCGCGCGTCTTGCGCCGCCCGTCGCCGTAATGGCGGGCGAGATACAGAGCCGCTCTGACCGCGTAGTCGCCCTTCCGGCCCAACGAAACCCTCATTCGTCAACCTTATCACTTGACGTTAAGCCGCAAAGTCCTTTAGTGTTCGGCTAAAGGATACCCCCTCCACTAAGAAGGACGCACATTGGCGGAGCTGAGCCGCAGGACGTTCCTCAAGATGTCCGGAACCGCGGGGATAGCGGCGGCCGCTTACGCCGAGCCGGCGCTCGCGTTCCTGCGCCCCGGACAAGGGGTTGCCAACCCCCTCCTCCACTATCCCAACCGCGGATGGGAGCGGGTCTACAGGGACCAGTACGCCTACGACGACAGCTTCACATTCATCTGCGCTCCCAACGACACCCACATGTGCCGGCTGCGCGCGTTCGTGCGCAACGGTGTGGTCGTGCGGGTCGAGCAGAACTACGACGGCGGCGCCTACCGGGATCCGCAGGGCAACTCCTCGTCGGTGCACTGGAATCCACGCGGTTGCCTCAAGGGGTACACGCTCCACCGGCGGGTCTATGGTCCCCACCGCGGGCGCTATCCCATGATCCGAGCCGGTTGGAAGCGATGGGCGGACGACGGCTTCCCGGCCCTCTCCGATCACCCGGAGCTTCGTCACCGGTACCTCTTCGACGCGCGCGGCGACGACGATTTCGTGCGCGTGTCGTGGGATGAGGCCAACGACTACCTGGCACGCGGGCTCGTGGCGATCGCCCAGACCTACAGCGGCGAAGCGGGTCGGAGGCGTCTGATCGAGAACGACGGCTACGAGCCCGAGATGCTCGAGCACTGGGATGGCTCCGGGGTACGCACGATGAAGATGGGGTCCTCCCTCCCCCCGCACGGCGTCGCCGGGAAGGGGGGGATCTTCCGGTTCGCCAACATGCTGGGGCTGCTCGACGCGCACGTTCGCGGGGTCGGTCCCGAGGAGGCGGTCGGTGCCCGCGAGTGGTCCGAGTACACGTGGCGAGGCGACCAGGCCCCCGGGTTCCCGTTCGTCCACGGTCTCCAGACTACCGAGGTCGACTTCAACGATCTGAAGCACTCGAAGCTGCTGATCCAGTGCGGCAAGAACCTCGTCGAGAACAAGATGCCCGAGAGCCACTTCTTCCACGAGATCATGGAGCATGGCGGGAAGCTGGTCTCGATCGTTCCCGAGTACGGACCGCAAGCGACCAAATCCGACTACTGGATCCCGGTCAGGCCCGGATTATCGGACACCGCGCTGTGGCTCGGGATCGCCAAGGCACTGATCGACCGGGGCTCGTACGACGAGGCCTTCGTCAAGCGCTTCACCGATCTCCCCTTGCTGATCCGGCTCGACACACTGCAGCGGCTGCGCGCTGATGAAATCTTCCCGCGCTATCGCTCGAAGCTCCGCAAGCGCGGGCCGAGCTTCAAGCTCCACGGGATGACGGAAGAGGATCACGAGCGCATCGGGGACCGGGTGGTGTTCGACGCGTCCAGCGGCAGAGTAGTTCCCATCAACCGAGAAGACGTCGGCGACCGGATCGCCTCGAAGGGCATCGATCCTGCCCTCGACTACAGAGCCACGGTAGAGCTCCTCGGAGGCAAGCAAGTACGTGTAGCGACCGCGTTCTCGCTGTACCGAGAACACCTCAAGGACTACGACCTCGACACCGTGGCCGATATCACGCACGCTCCGAAGGATCTCATCGAGCGCCTCATCGACGACCTCGCGACGATCAAGCCCGCCGCGATCCACGTCGGGGAGGGCGTCAACCACTACTTCCACGCCACCCTGCACAACCGGGCGACCTACCTGGTGATGATGCTGACCGGCAACATCGGCGTTCCCGGATCCGGCGTCAGCACCTGGGCGGGCAACTACAAGGGCGGGATCTTCCACGGGGCGCCGTGGTTCGGGCCGGGCCTCGCCGGCTACTTCGCCGAGGACCCCTTCAACCCTCTGCTCGATCCGAAGTCCCCATACACCTTCGATACGATGCGCAAGACCGCCGAAGAAGAGGAGGTCGCCTACTGGGGCTACGGCGACCGTCCGCTGATCGTGGAAACGCCCGACGCGGGGCGCAAGGTCTTCACCGGCAAGACGCACATGCCGACCCCCACGAAGGTCATCTGGTACAACAACTCCAACCTCATCAATCAGGCCAAGTGGGCCTACCACCTCATTCACGACACCAATCCGAAGATCGATCTCATCGTCGACCAGCAGATCGAATGGACCGGCTCCGCCGAGTTCGCCGACGTCGTCCTCCCCGCCAACTCGTGGCTCGAGTTCCAGACCTACGAGATGGGCGGGTCCTGCTCCAATCCCTTCCTTCAGATCTGGAAGGGCGGGATCGAGCCGCTGCACGACACGCGCGACGACATCGCGATCTTCGCCGGCGTCGCAGTTGCGTTGGCCGAACTCACCGGCGAGTCCAGGTTCGCCGACAACTGGAAGTTCGCGCTGGAGGGCAAGCCCGAGGTCTACCTCGATCGCATCCTCGGTGCCTCGTTCACGACCGAGGGCTATACGGTCGAAGACATCCTCAAGGGCAAGTACGGGGAGCCGGGCGGCGCACTGATGCAGTACCGCACCTACCCCCGTATCCCGTTCTACGAACAGATAAAAGACAGCCTCCCCTTCTACACCGACACCGGCCGTATGAACGCCTACTGCGACCTACCGGAGGCGATCGAGTACGGAGAGAATCTGATCGTGCACCGCGAGGCGGTGGAAGCCACCCCGTACCTACCCAACGTCATCGTTTCGACCAGTCCGTACATCCGCCCCAACGACTACGGGATACCGCTCGATGCCACCGACGCGGACCTCCGCCAGATCCGCAACGTGAAGATGTCGTGGGAGAAGGTCAAGTTGACGACCAACCCACTGTGGGAGCGGGGATTCAGCTTCTATTGCCTGACACCCAAGTCACGGCACACGACGCACTCGTCGTGGGCCGTGACCGATTGGAACTGGTTGTGGAGCTCCAACTTCAGCGATCCGATGCGGGCCGATAAGCGCCTTCCGGGAGTGGGCGAGGCGCAACTGCACATGAACCCCAAGGCGGCGAAGGACCTCGGTATCAACAACGGCGACTACGTGTGGGTCGATGCCAACCCCGAAGACCGCCCCTACGTCGGCTGGTCGGAGGACGACCCCTTCTACGAGGTCGCCCGCCTGATGGTGCGCGTCACCTACAACCCTGCCTACCCGTATCACGTGACGATGCTCAAGCACGCGATGTGGATGACCACGCCGCGCACGGTGCGCGGACAAAAGTCGCGAGCCGACGGGCGAGCCCTCGCCGACACCGGGTACCAGTCCAGCTTCCGCTATGGCTCACAGCAGAGCTTCACGCGCGGCTGGGCTCCTCCGATGCATCAGACCGATTCGCTGTTCCACAAGAAGGCTGGATCGTTCGGGTTCGTGTGGGGGTTCGACGAGGACAACCACGCGATCAACACGACCCCTAAGGAAACGCTTGTCCGCGTCACCAAGGCCGAGGACGGAGGCCTGTACGGGTCTGGTACGTGGAAGAGGGCGACTACCGGCACCACCCCGGGCGACGAGGACCGGGTGATGAGGTCATACCTGGCCGGCGAACTCACGCGCGTGAAAGGCAAGAGACGGTGAGGCCCAAGGACAAAGCCCTCGAGGCCGATGATCCTTTCGAGTTCGTGGGCGCTACCTACCCGGTCGAGGATGGCGAGGCCGCCGACCGGGAGATGACGCGCTGCTTCGTGGAGGAGTACGCGCTGATGGGCTGGGGCGCCGAGCGGATAAGAGGTTTATTCCGGTCCCCGTTCTATGCCGGCACCCATGCGGTCCTGGTCAGACGCGGCGACGGTTTCGTGGATTCGGTGATCACTGAGGTCTTCGGCGAGGAGGGGTGATGGCAAGGGTTTACAACTGGCAGCTTGGCCGCAATATGAAGTATCGCTTCGAGCGCGGCCCGACCAAGCGCCAATTCGCCGCGGTGTTCAACATCAACCGCTGCATCGCCTGTCAGACATGCACGATGGCGTGCAAGTCGACCTGGACCCACTCCCCCGGGCAGGAGCTGATGTGGTGGAACAACGTCGAGACCAAGCCCTACGGGGGCTATCCCGCCAACTGGGACGTCAAGATCCTGGCGCTCCAGGAAGAGAAGAACCCGGGTCGACAAACGTGGGATCCGTCGGCGGGCGATCCAGAACGCGCACCTTATGGGCGTTTCGAGGGCAAGACGATCTTCGAGACCGCCGATGGCGTCGATCAGATGGCTACCGGCTATCTTCCCTCGGAAGAGGAGTGGAAGGCGCCCAACTCGTTCGAGGATCACGCCACGGGATGGTCGCCCGGGGGGGCTCAGCTTCCCGAGCACGACCAAGGTTGGTTCTTCTACATGCAGAGGATCTGCAATCACTGCACCTACCCGGCGTGCCTCGCGGCCTGCCCCCGCAACGCCATCTACAAGCGGCCGGAGGACGGCATCGTTCTTATCGATCAGGAGCGTTGCCGCGGCTATCGCAAATGCGTCGAGGCATGCCCGTACAAGAAGTCGATGTACCGCCCGACAACGCACACGTCCGAGAAGTGCATCGGCTGCTACCCGCGCGTCGAGGGCTCCGATCCGCTGACCGATGGTCGCCCGATGGAACCTCGCTGCATGGCCGCGTGCGTCGGCAAGATCCGGCTGATGGGGCTCGTGCGCACGGAAGACGACGGCACGTGGTCGCACGACCCCACCAATCCGATCAACTTCCTGGTGCAGGAGGAGAAGGTAGCCCTTCCTCTGTATCCACAGCTCGGCACGCAACCCAACATCTACTACATCCCGCCGCGCTGGGTGCCGCGGCCGTACCTGCGCCAGATGTTCGGGCCCGGAGTCGACCACGCGATCGACCGCTACATGCACCCGTCGCGCGAGCTGCTGGCGGTGCTGCAGTTGTTCCGCGTATCTCGCCACATCATCTTCTCCTTCAAGATCCGCAAGGGCCGCAAGTACGAGGAGGTTGTCGTGGGCGGACGTAAGCATTCGATCTACGACGACACGGTCATCGGGTTCGACGACAAGGGCAACGAGGTCGTGCGGGTCAACGTCAAGGAACCCGTTTTCGAGCGGCCGGGAAAGCTCAATTCGATATGAGCAGCGCGAGCACGGATCCGGCCGACACCACGCCGGAGCAGGAGACGGCGATCGCAAGAAGCGTCGTGTATTCGTGCTTGTCGCGGCTTCTCGCGTACCCGTCGCCGCAACACAACAGTTACATCGAGGAGGTGCTCGCGCCGGTTCTCCAGGATCTCCGACTCCCCCACGAGGTACGCAGCCCGCTCCAGGTCGTTCTAGCCGAGCACAGCGCTCCCCTCGACGAATTGCGGCGCGCTCACACGCTCCTATTCCCCCCCATCGAATCCCAGGACTACCCCGCCTACGAGACCGCCTACAGCGCCGCCGATGTCTTCCGTCAGACCCACACCATGGCCGACGTCGCCGGCTTCTATCGGGCTCATGGCCTGCAGGTAGGCGGTACGGAGCGAGAGCGTCCTGATCACATCACGACCGAGCTCGAATTCATGGCGTTCATGGCCGCCAAGGAGGCATGGGCCTTCGCCCATCTCGGTAGCGACGAGACCGGGGAATGCCGCCGGACCCAGGAGCTGTTCCTCTCCGAGCACCTCGGGCGCTGGGGAGTGTCGCTGGGGCTGCGCATCTCCGTGGGAGCCGGGCACTCTCTCTACCGCGCCATCGGGGATCTTCTCGCCGCGTGGCTGGAGACCGACATGAACGCGCTCGGGATCACGCCCTCTGAACGGTACGACCGGCCCGTTCCTCAGGCCGAACCAGACGACGGCGAGTGCGGCCCGGACCCGGCCTCCATCCTGGCGCCCCCGACGATCAGGAAGGTATGACCGACATGCGAAAGAGGCGCTTGTCGAGACCAGGGCTGCTCACGCTTGCGATCCTCGCCGCCCTTGGGCTGCGCCTAGCCGGTGCCAACCCTGCGGTGTCGCAGACTTCCGTGCTCAGCGCATACAAGGTGGGTGGAGACGACTGGCTCGATCCGACATCGGGCGGATGGAAGCGGATACCGTCTATCGAAGTACCTCTGAGCGCCCAGGCGGGCATCTATCCCAGCGGTGGGGGCAGCCTGGCAACGGTCGAGGTTCGGGCCGCGCAGCGTGACGGCGAGCTCTACGTGTGGGTTGGATGGGACGACCCGACCAAGGATGTCCGCTCGGACGCGGTGGAGCGCTTCGCAGATGCGATCGCGATCGAGTTCCCCGCGAAGGCATCGTCGTCGGTGCCGTCGGTGTGCATGGGACAAGCCGATTCAGGGGTCAACATCTGGCAGTGGCGCGCCGACGGCCAGAACGACCTGGCCCCGGGCTACGTGCTGCACGACGAACGAAGCCGGCCGACGGTCGACTTCTACTCGGAGGAAGACCGCTTCTATCCGGCACGAGAGGTCGGGAATCCCTACGCCAAGGGTGGAGATAACCCGGTGCAGAACCTCGTCGCGCACAGCTTCGGAAGCATCGGTCCCGCCGACCAGCAGCCGGTTTCCGGACGCGGAGCATGGGATGGCGGGTGGTCGGTGGTCTTCTCTCGACCGTTTGGATCCCCAGCGAAGGGACAGCCTGCTTTCCAGGACGGCCAGGTGATCGATGTCGCCTTCGCCGTCTGGAACGGAAGCGAGGGCGACCGCAACGGCAAGAAGTCGGTGTCCAGCTTCGTGCGCCTGTCGATCGGCGATGAGCAGCTGCCCCAAGGTATGAGTCCACTCGGGTGGGCGATCCTCGCGCTCGGAGTCGCGGCGGCGCTTCGCCTGTCGCGCCACGCCTAAGGGGATGCCATGTCGGTTGCGATACGCGGGTCCACATCGGTCGATGAACGGAGCACCTCTCTCCTGCGGTGGGCCGCGACCACAACCGCCGTCGCCGCCATCCTCGAACTTCTGCTGCTGCGCATCGTTACGCGCACGGCGATCCACATCCCCGGGATGGATCGCCTACCCCTTGTCTACGTTCCTTTGGCGGAAGCTGGACGATTCGCCTACTACCTGGCGGCCGTCATGGTCGTCATCACGATCGCGGTGCAACTGGACACAGCCTCGCGGCTGAAAACCCTGTCGGCTCGAATCGTTGCGGCCGCTTTGGGAGCGTTCGTCGCGGTCGCGATCGCTCAGCGGCTTCAAGTCCTGGACGAGACCGCACTCTCTCTGATCACGCTTGCTTCTATCGCGGCCGCGACGGTAGCTGCCGCCATCGCCCACGGTGCGAGAGCGCTCGTTCCCGTCGCGTTCTACGGAGCCGCGTTCGTTCTACTCGCCGCGTACACGTCCTCCGGGGGCGGTGCCGGTGGTGATTCCCAGCGCGAAGCGGGAGAGGCCCTCGGCTTGGCCTTCGCGATCAGCTCACCGCTGTTCCTTCCGAGAGGCCACAGACATCTGAGGGCGCGGTGGATAGGAATCATCTCGGCCGTTGTCGGCTTTGCCGCCCTCGCAGCGAATGCCGCGACGGTGAATATCCTGTTGCTGTGGAACTTCGGTCTCACCGGAAGTCTCCCTCTACCCCTCTATGCCGTTGGAGCAGGTGCATTGATATACACGCTGACGGCAGCGTCTCGGTCCGATCGAGCGCTTATCGGCGCTTTGGTTTTGCTCATAGTCGCCGGCTTCGGTTTCCACAGTACCTACCAGAGCGCTCTGGCTCTCTGCGGCCTCGGCATGCTCGCGCTCCCGTCCTGCGAGGATGCTCAATCGGTTTGTCAAGAGCCCTCGTCAACGTCGGAGGAACAAGTTGAATGTCTCAGTTGAAC
>JAENWQ010000128.1 GCA_016649855.1 Actinomycetota bacterium
AGAAATATTGCAAGAAGTTGATCGAGGATGCGACTGCCGGCGTTACCAAGGCCCTGCTGGACTTCGACAGGCAGCGAACGGTCGCGGCCGACCCCGACCGCCGCTTCTTGAGCAACCACAACGACGTCGTGGCCGAGTACTTCAACACCTCCCCCGACGGGATGGGGCCGGTCGGACACGGGTTCGCCAACGCTCCGGAAGATCCGCAGTTCGCGGACACGGCCGGCTACTATTCGTTCCCGATGTCTGACGACCACCCCGTCGTCGGCATCTCGCTGGACACGATCAGGTGGGGAGGGGGCGCGGACGGCAGCATCTCCGACCCACAGTTCCAGTGGCTCGAGGAGCAGCTGATCGCTAACTCGCTCTCGTACTACGGAACGGATGGGGCCCTCGTGGAGAACCCCATCGGCACGAACAACCTTGTGGTCCTGTTCTCCCATCACACCTCCAAGACGCTCAACAATCCTGGAGATGACGACGCCGGGGCGCCGTACCACTGCTTCCGGCAGACCGACGCCGAGGGCTGCGCAGACACCGGACTCAAGAATCTCATCCAGCGGTTCCCCAACGTGGTGGCCTGGGTGAACGGGCACGAGCACGGAAACCGGGTGACTCCGTACAAGGCCCCCCAGGGAACCGACGCCGCACGCGGCTTCTGGGAGATCAACACCGCGTCCCACATCGACTGGCCCCAGCAGGCGCGCCTGATCGAGATGGCGTGGCAGGCCGGCTCGGGGGACAAGCCGGACGTCATCATCCTGTACGGGACGCTCGTCGACAGTGCCGCCCCGATCAAGCCCGACCCGAACGATCCGGACGTCGTCTCGTACCTCGCGGCGCTGTCCAGGTATCAGGCGTACAAGGATGCCTGTCTGCGCAAAGGCCAGGCCGACTGCGCGGCGTCCGGTAAAGCCAAGGACAAGAACGTCAAGCTGATCCAGCCGGCTCCGTTCAACCCCTTGCCCTAGAGGATCGTTAAGTGGCCGAGCGGGCCCGCACCCGCTCGGCCACGATCCTCGCAAGGAACGCGGGATTGCCGAGCACGTACCGGCGCCACATCCGCCGGGGCTCCTGCGCCAGGCGGTAGAGCCACTCGATCCCGAGACGGTTCATCCACCTGGGAGCGCGTGGAACCTCACCTGCGGTGAAGTCGAAGAACGCCCCGACGCCGACCCCCAACCGAGCCCCCGTCGCGACGAGGTTCGCCGCGAGCCACTCCTCCTGGAGCGGGTTGCCCATCGCGACCATCACGACCGCGGCACCGGATCCCTTGATCACCCCGGCGACCGCCCCATCGTCGGTCCGTTCGAAGAAGCCGTCGTGCGTGCCCGCGATCTCGAGTCCGGGGATACCGGCCTTCAACCGCGCTGCCGCGAGGTCGGCGACACCGGGACGCGCTCCCAGGAGGAACAGCGGCCACCCGCGGCGAGCCGCTAAGCGGGCGATCTCAGGATTGAGATCGCTTCCGTTCAGGTTCTCGGGAAACGGCCGGCCGTAGAGGCGCCCCGCGAGAGACAGGCCGGCGCCGTCGTTGAGCACCACCGCGGCGTTCACCAGGACCCGGCGGTACTCCGGCGACCGGCTCGCGAGGTTGAGCGTGTGGGCGTTCGCATAGGCGATGAGGGCCGGGGGCCCTTCCGTCCCCAGCTTCTCGATCTCGGCTATCGCCTGCGCGCTGGTCGCCTGTGCGACGGGCACTCCCAAGACCTCGAGGCGTTCGGTCACCATGGGTGCGAGTCTTACAGACCGAATCGGTACACTGGGCCCCCTTCCGGAGGAACCTGCCTGAGGACCCGACCGGGACCAGAGAACCGACCACGCACGCGACCCAGCACGGAGGACCGATTGAGCGCGCCGAACGTTCTGTTCCTGGCCATCGACTCCTTGAGAGCCGACGCCATCTTCGGGGACCACATCCCGACCCCGAACTTCGACGCCTACGCCGCCCGCGGCGCCCAGTTCCGGCAGTGCGTCTCGACCACGACCTCGACCACACCTTGCTTCTCGTCGATGCTCACCGGGTGCTACCCGCCCCGGCACGGCGTCAGAGGGCTCCAGGGTTACCGGCTCTCGTCATCGGTCACGACCATGGCCGAGGCGTTCGGCGCGGCCGGCTACCAGACCCACGCGGAGGTCACCGGCCCCCTGGTGCCCGAGACCGGCGTGCTGCGGGGGTTCGAGAACGCCCACCACCGGCCCGGATACAAGGTCAAGCCGTTCGTGTGGCGAGACGAAGTGACCCAGCGGATGAGCTCGTACACGGAGCCGTGGATGACCCTGCTGCACACGTGGGAGGTCCACCGGCCCTATCGTCCGGGTCCCGACTTCGTGAGGCGCTGGGACAAGGGCGGGTACGAGGCGATGGTCGCGATGAGCGACGAGTGGCTCGCCCCCGTTCTCGAGGCCGCCGGTGACAACACGATCATCGTCATCACCGGCGATCACGGCGAGGAATACCCCGATACGCGCCTGGGTCAGAAGCTCCACCGCGCGGCCACGAAAGCGCGCAAGAAGTTCCGCTTGAGCAAGTGGTTCCCGTACATGGACAAGAAGTTCGCGGGGATGGCCCTGGGGCACGGGTTCGCCCTGTGGGAGCACCTCGTCAGGGTCCCTCTCATCATCACGGGGCCGGGCATCGCGCCGGTCCGGGTCGAGGATCAGGTGCGCCACGTCGACCTGTTCCCCACCCTCGCGGACATGTGCGGGGTGACGGTCCCCGGGGACATCGACGGGCGCAGCGTCAAGGCGCTGATCGACGGCGCGACGCTGCCCGAGGAACCGGCCTACATGGAAGCGGTCGGGGTGAAGCTCGAGGGCGATCGCATCACCGCCGTTCGGACACCGGACTGGAAACTGATGCGTTTCAAGGGCAGCAAGGACAAGGATGCGCTGTTCCGGTTGAACGGCGGCTCGACCCCCGACGAGAAGCACAACGTGCTGACCCGTCACCCCGAGGTCGCAAGCATGCTGGCGGCATACATGGACCGGGTTCTGGCGGCCGAGTCGGAAGCGGATTCCCCGCTCAGCGAGTCTGACGAGGCTGTGATCGAGCAGCACCTGCGCGACCTCGGTTACCTGTAGATCGGTGGATGACGCTCCTTTCTTCATCGTCGGGTCGGCACGATCCGGAACCACGCTCCTCAGGATGATGCTCAACGCGCATCCCGAAGTCGCACTGCCCCCGGAATCACGATTCATCGTCGAGCTCTACCCGGGGACGGACGACATCGAGGTAGAGAGGTTCCTCGAGGGTCTGAGGACGCACCGTCAGTTCGGGACCTGGAACCTCCCCCTCGATGCGGTCGCCGCGGAGCTACCGGGCTCGGGGGAGGTCCCTTACGCCACCGCGGCCGCCGCGCCGTACAGGGCCTTTGCGAAGGGTCAGGGGAAGGAACGTTGGGGCGACAAGACACCCCGGTACGTTGAGAACATCCCGCTGCTCGCACGCCTGTGGCCGGAGGCTCGCTTCATCCATCTGGTCAGAGACGGTCGCAACGTCACTCTCTCATACGCCGACGTTCCCTTCGGGCCCAAGACGGTCGCCAAGGCTGCCCGCCTCTGGTCGGAGCGAGTGCGAGCCGGCATCGAAGCGGGGGCGACGCTCGGCGAGCGGTACATGGAGATCCGGTACGAAGAACTGGTGCACGATCCCGAGGCGGGGGCTCGGCGGATCGCCGGGTTCGTGGGACTCGACTACAACCCCGCGATGCTCGAGTACACGAAAAGATCGGCCGCCCAGGTACTCGCGCGCGCTTCCAAATACAACCCGCACGTCACCGAAGAACCGATCGCGCAGACCCGGTCGTGGGAAACCGACATGCCCGAAGCTCAGGTGGCGGTCTTCGAAGCGATCGGGGGCGACCTCCTGAAGCGCTTCGGCTACCCGGTGCGCAACGCCAAGCCGTCCATCGCCGCCTGGATCGCGGCCGCGCTGGGCTCGGCCGGGCTTCCGATCGGTCGCCTCCACGGGAAGGCTCCGGCCCCCTAGGGGTCCGGGCCGGACCGGGCTTCCGCCGGGTCCTGGGATGGATCGCCGGCCGCGCCTCTCTCAGGGAGAGCGCGGCGACGTTCGGCCCGGTGGCCTTGAGTGGTTCCTTGGCGATGACCTTGCCATGAGCGAGAAAGGTTCGCTTCTTCGGTTTGACCCCGTTACCCCTCTGGTACCCCTCTGGCTGACTCGGAAGATCCCGCGATCGGGTACTGGGCGCGCCGAGAATTCCTAGATGAGCAGGTCGGGCCTGTGCTGCTTTGGGACAGCTCCCGGCTCTGGCGCTCCTCCGCAGGCAGCGCCCCAGCGGCTCCTGGCGCTATCCGGGCAGTCGCTCGCACGTCCGCTCAAGCGACGAATACGACCTCCTCGAGACCTATCGCGTGGTGCGTCTGCTCGTCGAGAAGTTCGGCGTGAACCGAAACCATCCCGGGCTGCAAGCGGCTGCGGAGTTCTTGCTCGCCGCGCAGTCCTCGGAAGGAGATATCCGCGGAATCTATGGGGCTCAATATTCCCCCCAACTACACAGCAGGCATCCTGGAGCTTCTTGTAAAGGCTAGTTACGCCGATGATGTCCGAGTCGGCCGCGGATTCGACTGGCTCCGAGACATCAGGGCAGGTCACGCCGCCCTGCCCAAGACTTCTCGAATGTTCCTTGAGGGCTACGAGCCGCAGGGGCAGGTCAACCCCAGGCAGACATGCGACTTCTGGGCCTCCACGCCGGAGTGGGCGGGCACATCCCAGGACTTAGGGCTCGTTACTCCCGCGTCGGCTACAGGGAGCCAAGGCCGAAGACCCTCACGGGCCACCCTTGATTGGGCCCGCAGCGCGAAACCGCGGTCAGAGCGACGACCCGTTGGGAACACGATCAAGATGGCCCGCTGAGTGCAGTGACTCTCTTTGCCAATCGTCTGACCATCGCTCCGAATATGGGGTGATGGAAGGGCCACAGTCCCCACCAGTAGAGCCGCCCCAAGATCCCACGAGGGCGGAACACAGCGCTCTGGACCAGGGTTGCCCCGCTGTCTCTCCTTCCTCCTCGGAAGGCGAGCCATGCTTCTCCAGGTGTCTTCATCAGCGAGCGAAGCACCAGCGCATCGGGTTCCACGACATCGACCTTCCACCAATCAACCAGGGATCCGCGGATGATCGGGCCTTCGGGACGAGTCCACGACAGGTCCCCGCCTCGAAACAGCTTGTCCATCCACTTGCGAACGGCCCAAGCCCATGGCAATGGGTACCAGGAGGCGTCACCTCCGAAATCCGCGAGCACGGCAGCGATGCCATCTATCGACACGTCGAGATCGACGCGACGTTCGTCCGTCAGAACTGCTAAACGACTCCCGGGTATTGACAGCCCACTGGAGAGTTCCTCTCCGAGCAATTCCTCTTGACGATCGAGAGCGGCGACCGCGCCTTCCACGTAACCCATCGGTGCAATGCTTGGGTAGCGGGAGGCCGCAACGTCATCCGTGACCACGACTTCGTTCTGCAGACCATCTATCAACGGGCGCGAGATCGACGTCGGCACAGGTGTAATCAGCCGTACCCAGTAGGAAGAAAGTCTTGGCGTCAAGAGAGGGACGCTCATCACAAACCTTCTAAGGCGACGGAGACGAGCGTAACCATGGATCATCTCCCGGTAGGTGACCACGTCGGATCCGCCGATCTCGACGATCCCGCCCGGGTGGGGTTCGGATCCGGCGGCGATCAAGTAGGAGACGAGATCATCTTCGGCAATGGGTTGGATGCGCGTTGCTAGCCAACGAGGAGCGATCATGACGGGAAGGCGCTCCGTCAGATAGCGAAGCATGTCGAACGCGGATGAGCCGGATCCGATCACGATGGCGGCACGTAACTCTGTCACCGGGATACTCCCGGAGGCCAGGATCTCTCCAACCTCGTGACGGCTAAATAGATGGCTTGAGAGTCGGTCATCTGCACGACCTAGTCCGCTGAGGTAGACGATCCTCTCCACCTTCGCTCGCTCCGCCGCAGCAAGGAAGTTCCGAGCCGCGACCCGATCTCGCTCCTCGAAATCGCGCATATCCATCGAATGGACTAGGTAATACGCGATCTCGATCCCTTGGAGCGCGTCCTCGAGTGAGCGTTGGTCCATGAAGTCGCTGGCGATTGTTTCGAGCCCGGAGAACCGGGCGGCCAAGGCATGAGGAGAACGGGAGGTCGCGCGCACATCTGTCGAGGCGTCGAGTAGCCTCGGTATGAGACGCGAGGCGATGTACCCCGTTGCTCCAGTTACGAGGATCCGACGTCCCTTTAGGTCCTCCTCCGCGGGTCTCATTAGAAGATTTACTCACATCTCGGCCGGACGGCATGCGGATCCTCGGTGGGTCATTCGGGATGGCAGGAATGGCAAGAGCGCGCTGCTGAATGGGGACCCTTGTTCAAGCGGATAAGGGTCCTGTGGGATGGTTGAACGATGGCTCCAGCTGAGAGCGAACCCGTGGTTATGGCTGCAGAATCTCACTCTTACACCCGCATCCGACGCAGGAACCTGATCGCGGGTGTGGTCCATCTGGCACAGGCGATCCTGATGCTCGTTCTCAGCAGCGACCTCTCTATACCCATCACTGTGAGCTACCTGAACGACGATCCCATCAAAGTGTTCCAGGGTGTGGCTCCCCAAACCCTGTTGGATGTCGCCGTCGGTCCGCTGGTCGCGCTGTTCCTCCTGCTCGCCGCCATCGACCACCTGGTGGTCGCCTCCCCTTGGGTTCACGCTTGGTACGAACGCAATCTCTCCAGGGGGATCAACGTCGCCCGCTGGGCCGAGTACTCGGTGAGCGCGTCGCTGATGGTGGTGCTGATCTGTTTGTTTGTTGGTATCCGTGACATCGCCGCTCTCCTGGGTCTGTTCGGCCTCAACTCCGCGATGATTTTCTTCGGCTGGCTGATGGAGCGTCACCAAACACCCGGTCGAGCAGACTGGACCGCGTTCTGGTTCGGCTGTTTCGCCGGTTCGGTTCCATGGGTGGCCATCTGGTGGTACGTCCTGGGGAGCGATCGCGTTCCCGGGTTCGTGTACGCGATCACCCTGACGCAGCTGATCCTCTTCACCGCGTTCGCGCTCAATCAAGCGCTGCAGTACACGCAGGTGGGGAAATGGCAGTCGTATCTGTTCGGGGAGTCGACTTACATCAAGCTGAGCCTTATCGCGAAATCACTGCTCGCGTGGATCATCTACGCGAATGTCTTACGGCCAGGCTAGCTGAGTACTTCTGGTTAGTGGGCGAATAAAGGCCAGCTCAAGAAACTCGTCAAACGAACTCGAGAGCTCCAGGGTATGGGTCCCCAGTCCTCGTGATGACTCCACAGATTGGACGAGCCGATGAAGGTGTCTTTCGGCGGCTCCCAGTTACGAAACGTAATTACATAGCTGTTTCATAACAAGAGGCCACGATGCCCAAGGCTTCTTGCCCTAGGGATGCCGTTACAGAAGACGGCGAAATGGCGTCGGAGCAGGGGGCACTGGAAGCTAGCGCTCCTCGTCGTCGAGCTCGGCCGGGGTCGCCTGCTCGAGGGCATCAGCCTCGGGGACGTCGGGGTCGACCTTGATCTCATCCGGCTTGGTCTCTTCAGGGATCCACTCTTCCGACTGCTCCTGTGCGTCGGCTTCAGGAACGTCCGGGTCGCGTTCGCGATCGTCGGTCATCGTCGCCTCCTCAAGAGGTCATGCGGGCAGGAACGAGAACCTCAGCTTACGGTCTGGATTGTCGGCATTCGTATCGACCACCACGAG
>JAENWQ010000134.1 GCA_016649855.1 Actinomycetota bacterium
CGATGAAGCGATCGGCGGGATCCTCGTGAGGGAGATCGACCGTCCGACTAACCAACGCTATGTCGCGCGTCATGGTCGCGTCGCGCAGCGGAAACGAACGGAGGGCGTCTTTCACCCAGAGGTTGGGATCGGCGTCGAGCGTGATGCGTCCGCGTCTTGCAAGCAACAGGCATTCCCACACACTGATCGGAGACAGCCATAGTTCGTTGCGTCCGTCTTCTACGGCGCGCGTCGCGGCCGATGAAATCCGCCCGGGGTCTAGAAGCGCCCACAGCCAGATATGAGTATCGAGCAACAGTCTCATCCGCTCAGAGCGTCCCAATCGTTCGCGTC
The DNA here is from genome assembly GCA_016649855.1 of Actinomycetota bacterium. Lineage (GTDB taxonomy): Bacteria > Actinomycetota > CADDZG01 > CADDZG01 > WHSQ01 > WHTI01. The sequence goes on from JAENWQ010000134.1 coordinate 334, forward strand.
GCCGACCGGGGCGATGACGTCGCCGACGATGCTTGCGCGACCGGCCATGGTCCCCAGTCGTCGGTTGCCCTCGGTGGGCTGCTTGGCGGGCACGATCTCTACCAGTGCCTCACCCCTTTTGGTCACGAGGATCGGTTCGCCCGTTTGACGGACGCGCTCGAGAACCGCCAGACAGGTGGCCTTGAACTTCGATACGGCGATGTGGTCCATTGGATTATCTTACCATGGTCAGTGACTATAGTCAGTAGGATCCACACCCCGTGGGACTGGCGCCAGGAGTTCAGCCTCAAGGGCTTCGAGGGTCTCCGGCGAAACCGCACCGCCCTCAGGCGTCGAGGCTGAGGTTTAGTTGTAGGCCACGGGAGAGCGACGACCGTGTCGAAGCCGCCGGTGAGTTGAAGAAGTGGCTGCTGAATCCCCGCTGAACCGGTTGGTTCTGGCGGCATCGTCCGTAGGCGATGACCTCGGCTTCGTCGGATCTGGGATTGTGATTATAGCCATGAGGAGGTAGGATAGATGCCCATATGGAGATTGGAGGAGGTGGCAGAGAGAAAGTGCGCCGAGGAGGAGAATTGATCAAAGAGGCTCGTCTGCGGGCGGGCCTTACCCAGCAGGAGCTCGCGGATCGGATGGGCTCGTCTCAGTCGGTCATCGTGAGGTGGGAGAGCGGACAGAGATCTCCGACAGTCGAGACTCTGGTGAGAGCTGCGCGTGCCAGCGGGCTGGATGTGGCGATGTCGATCGTGGCCCGAGATATCGATCACGAGCGACAGATCAGAGCGAATCTCAGGCGAACGCCTGAGGAGCGCTTGGACGGGATGGTCCTCGACCGCAAGGGGGTCGCCCGACTCCTCGACGCCATCTCCCTGAAATGAGGGACGGTGGAGAGGGGTTCCAGCCGAAGAAGATCCTCGAAGCGCTTGCCAGGCATGACGTCGCCTGCGTCGTGATCGGTGGCATCGCGAGCACCATCCACGGTTCGCCGTTTACGACCAGCGATGTCGACATCTGCCCGGACCTGCGGGCGACCAACCTCGAGAAGCTGGCTTCGGCTCTGAATGAATTGCAGAGCCGCATCCTTGTGACCGACGAACCCGAGGGGCTCCAGATCGAGGTGACGGGAGCCCTTCTTCGGAAAAGCATCCCTGACTTTCAGTTCCTCAACTTCATGACGAAGTACGGACAGATCGATCTGCTGTACAAGCCGGCTGGGACTGAAGGCTACAAAGACTTGGTTCGAAACGCGGTCGAAGGTGCCCTCGGAGAGGTCACGGTGCAGATAGCCGCCCTCGAGGATGTGATCCGTTCTAAGCAAGCCGCCGGGAGACAACGAGACCTCGAGCATCTGCCTACTCTGCGAAGACTCCTAGAGATCAGTCGGGAATAGACATCCTGTCTTCGCACCGTCTCTCCCGAGGCCTCCAGCTGGGACTGAGCCTCGACGCCTGACGCTTACCGGTACCCTTGCGCTGTGAGCGTTAGAGGGTACAATAGTGGGGTCAAATGTAGGCCATAAAGATCTGGTCGAGGGAGGAGGCCCAGGTGTCATCTGTTTCGATTGACTTCACAAGGGTGTGGGAGGACGCCCACAAGGCGTCGGTCACCGAGCCCGCCCACGTCAAGGCGGCGTTTCTTCTGTCCGTCATTGGCCCCCGCATCGCAGCCGCTGCCCTCGGCCTGTCGGACGCTCGGCAGCTCAAGCGCTGGGCGGCCGGAGAGACAGAGCCGCGAGAGCATCACGTGGCGGTCCGTCTTGATGCGCTCTATTGGATAGTGCGCGCCGTCGAAGGTTGTTATTCGCCCTCGGTCGCCGCCCGGTTCCTGCGGTCGGCAAATCCGCAGCTCGATGATGAAGCCCCGTTGGTGGTGCTTGCCTCCGCCGAGAACCCCGACGTCATCCGCCGAGTCCTTGTCAGCACTCGGGCCTTCCTCGAGGGCTAGAAACAGATGGTCTCACCCGAGGTAGAGGTCGCGGCCCGAGCGATCTATCCGGACGCCGGCACACTGCGCCTCCATCCCGTGCCCGAGAAACTCTTCCATCCGGAGCCGGATCGCCCCGGCCTCAACCGCTTCGATGATCCCAACGGGGTGGTGGCTGTCCGCTACACCGCCACTCGTCTGGTTGGGTGTCTGCTTGAGACGATCAGCCGGTTCCGTCCGAGTCCCAAAGCCGAGACGGCTCTGGGTGCTGTTCGCGGCGTCGACGACGCCGATCTTGAATGGGGACCCGACGATGTCACGGCGCTTGCCGACTGGCTTGCGGCTCAGCGCGTCGGAACCATTCGGGTCCTCGATGGCGGCTTCTTCGTGGACGTCGAAACGCCTGTGCTTCTGACCCAGATTGACAAGCATCCGCTCGTGCGGGAGGCCGTTGCCACACTTGACTCGGCCGCGCGGCTCGACGTTGCGCTACTCCGGCTCGGAGGTGTCCGTCTCGGCAGACCCATCAGCCAGGCGGTTGGTGTCGCGATCCGCGAGTGGCTTCCCGGTGCTCTGGGGTTGGGTTATCGCTCGAGGTTCGCGACCGATGATCCCTGCTGGGCCATCTGGCAAACGACGCGGGTCGAGGTCGAGAGCGTTCCCCTGAGCTCCACGAATCTCCATCATCTCGAGGCGGTTCGAGGTGTTGCCGCGATGTTCGAGATCACGCTCCCTCCGAACTGGTAGGGCCGAAGTAACGTACGGCCGGATCCCGGGCGAGGGCCACGTCGAGAGAGCCGCCGGAGCCACGGTCGCTTCAGGAAGATGCCCGAGGCCAAGGTCTACCTCGATACTCCCCACAACGAGGTCCCGGGCTTCGCTCCGCTCGACGCCGACGACCGCCTCTTCTGGGGCCTCCAGCTCGATCTCTCGCTCTGAGGTCCGAAGGTCACTCGACGATCACCCAAGCGCATATACAGCGCCCTGCCAGCGCTGTACGGTCATCCGAACTGACGACTAGAAGGGCGAATCGATGCAAGCCCCCAGGCTGGTTTTGCCTCATGGCGTCCTTCCGACGCGTGGGGTTCCGCGCCCGCAGGTTGCGTTCCTCGTGGTGGCCGCGCTTGCGGCGAGCCTCGTGGTCGTCTCTTCGCCGCTTCACCCCGTCCCCGCCGCCTCGAGCGCCGGTGCAGAGACCCGCGCGGTCGAGGGCTACGGAGAGCTCCCGATCTCGTTCGAGCACAACGTGGGCCAAGCACCGAACCGCTTCGACTTCGTGGCGCGCGGTCAGGGCTTCGGGATGGCGATCAGCGCGACCGGAGCGACCCTGGCTCTTGGCACGAAGGAGGCCCAGGACCTCGTCCGGTTGGATCTCCTGGGAGCGAACCGCTCCGCTCACCCGCGCGCGCTCGAGTCCCTTCCCGGGGTGGTCAACTACTTCATCGGCAACGACCCGGCCAAGTGGAGGAGCGACGTCTCGACCTTCGGGCGCGTGTCCTACCGCGAGATCCTCCCGGGGATCGATGTCACCTACTACGGGACCAACGCGGGCACGCTCGAATACGACTTCGTGGTGGCTCCGAATGCCGACCCGAAAGACATCCGAGTCGGGTTCTCCGGAGCGCGCGCCGTAACGCTGCAAGACGGGGCGCTCGTCATCACGACGGCAAGCGGTGCCGTCACCCAAGAGGCACCGGTCCTCTACCAGACGATCGGGGGCCGGCGGGTCCCGGTCGCCGGGGCTTTCTCGCTCGACGGTGACGAGGTCGGTTTCGAGGTCGGTGCTTACGACCACCACCACCCACTCGTGATCGACCCCACCCTCGTCTACTCGACCTACTTGGGGGGCTCGGGAGACGATATCGCCCGAGGGGTCGCGGTCAATTCGGCGGGAGAGGCGTACGTGACCGGCTCCACGACCTCTACGAGCTTCCCTCCTCAAGCCCCGTTCCAGGTGGCCAATGGTGGAGGTACCGACGTCTTCGTCACCAAGCTCAGCGCCGACGGCCAGACGCTCGTCTACTCGACCTACCTCGGGGGCTCGGGCACCGACGTCGGCTACGGGATCGCACTCGATTCGTCGGGAGCGGCGCACGTGACCGGCTCGACGAACTCTCCGAACTTCCCCGCGCAAGCCCCCTCCCAGGTGGCCAATGGTGGAGGTACCGACGTATTCGTCACCAAGCTGAACGCCGCAGGCCAGGCCCTGGACTACTCGACCTACCTCGGGGGTTTGGGCACCGACATCGGCCACGCGATCACGGTGGACGGGTCGGGCTCGGCGTACGTGACCGGCTGGACGTTGTCCGCGAACTTCCCCACACAGGCTCCGATCTCGGCAACCAATGCTGGCGCGCAGGACGTCTTCGTCACCAAGCTCAATGTCACTGGTGCACGCGTCTACTCGACCTACCTCGGTGGCCTCAGCGACGATGTCGGCTACGGGATCGCGGTGGACGGGACGGACTCGGCGTACGTGACCGGCGCCGCAGCCTCCAACGACTTCCCCACGCAAGCCCCGCTCTTCGGAGCCAATGCCGGCAACTACGATGTCTTCGTCACCAAGCTCAACCCCGCGGGCTCGGCCCTCATCTACTCGACCTATCTGGGCGGATCGGACGCCGATACCGGGTACGGGATCGCGCTCAACGGGTCGGGTGAGGCGCACGTGACCGGCTCTACGGCCTCCACGAACTTCCAAACGTTGAACCCGTTCCAGCCATCCAATGGTGGGGGCACCGATGCCTTCGTCACCAAGCTCAACGCTGCGGGCTCGGGCCTTGTCTACTCGACCTACCTCGGGGGCGTGAGCAGCGTCGGCGCCCCAAGCACTGATATCGGTTACGGGATCGCGGTCGACGGGTCGGGTGCGGCGCACGTGACCGGCTCCACGTTCACCACGACCTTCCCCATGCAAGCTCCGTCCCAGCCATCCAATGGTGGGGGCAACGACGCCTTCGTGACCAAGCTCAACGTGGGAGGCCAGACGCTCGCCTACTCGACATACCTCGGAGGTTCGGGTGCCGATCTCGGGTACGGGATCGCGCTCGACTCGTCGAGCGCGGCCTATGTGACCGGCGTCACCGCCTCGCCGAACTTTCCCACCCAGGCCCCGTTCCAGCCATCCAATGCCGGCAGCAACGACGGCTTCATCACCAAGCTCGGTGTGAGCCCAACCTCAGCGAACCTTTCTCTTGCCAAGTCGGACTCATCCGACCCGATAAACACGGGCCAGGCCCTCACCTACACGCTCACGGTCCAGAACGCGGGTCCCGACCCGGCCACGGGAGTCACGATCACAGACACCTTGCCTGCCGGTGTCACCTTCGTATCGGCGAGCCCCGGCTGTAGCCAAGCTTCTGGGACCGTCACCTGCAGTGTCGCCAACGTTGCCTCGGGGGCCTCTGCGCAGGTACAGATCCAGGTCACCCCCAATCAGCCGGGAACGATCACGAACACCGCCTCGGTCGCGGCCAATGAGGCGGACCCGCAGACGGCCGACAATCAGGACGACGAACAGACGGTCGTCTCTAGCACGGTGACCTGTGGCGGCCAGCCGGTGACCATCCAGGCGGTCGCGGGCCAGGTCACATTCGGCACACCCGGAGACGACGTCATCAACGGCACACCCGGAGACGACTACCTGTCCGGCCTCGGCGGTGACGACATCAGCTGCGGCCTGGGAGGCAACGACATGCTGAGGGACCACGGTGACGGCAACGACACCATGTTCGGCGGCGCCGGCGAAGACGATCTCTACGGCCAGACAGGAAACGACATCCTCAAGGGCGGCAGCGGCAATGATGATCTCTATGGCGAAGCGGGCAACGACATCCTCAAGGGCGGCGGCGGCAGCGACACCCTCTACGGCGGCGACGACGATGACGATCTCTTCGGCGGCAGTGGCCCGGACTATCTCTTTGGCGAAACCGGAGCAGAGACCATGTACGGGAACAGCGGCTATGACGTCATGTTCGGCGGCGACGGCGACGACGATCTCTTCGGCAACGACGGCAGTGACTACGTTCTCGGCGGCAGCGGCGATGACGATCTCTCGGGGGGACCCGATGAAGACGTCTGCTATGGGGATACTGGCATGGACTCCCACGTCGGCGCGTCCTGCGAGAGTTTCATTCAATGACCAGCGTCAGCTCTGCGTACACGGATGCCGAAAGTCGACGAAAGTCACTGGCTTTGCCGAGATTTTCTAAGTGGCTATCTATTTAGAGGAAGAGAGTGGTCAGTGTTCAAACTAGAGCCAGCCTTCGCCCTGCGAGTTGCTAATCGACCGTTTGTTTCTGCACCGAGACGAAATCTCGCAGGGGTCTCGCGCGCGCACGTTGCCTTTCTCATGGTGGGTGCGCTTATCGCGAGTCTCGTGGCGCTCTCCGTGCCCCGTGACCCGGCGATCGTCTCGGGTGCCGGTGCAGAGGCACGGGTGGTCGAGGGTTACGGGAGCCTCCCGATCTCGTTCGAGCCCAACGTCGGTCAGGCACCGGGCCGCTTCGACTTCGTGGCGCGCGGTCAAGGCTTCGGGATGGCGATCAACGCGACCGGGGCGAGCCTCGCACTCGGCACGGACCAGACCCAGGACCTCGTCCGATTGAAAATCCTCGGAGCGAGCCGCTCCGCCGACCAGCGCGCCCTCGAGTCCCTTCCCGGCAAGGTCAACTACTTCATCGGCAACGACTCGGCCAAGTGGAGAAGTGACGTCCCAACGTTCGGGCGCGTCTCCTACTCCGGCGTCCTCCCGGGGATCGACGTCACCTATTACGGGACCAACGACGGCACGCTCGAATACGACTTCGTGGTCGCTCCCAATGCAGACCCCAAAGACATCCGGGTCGACTTCTCGGGAGCGAGCGACGTCGCGCTGAGAGGTGGGAGCCTCGTCATCACGACGGCAAGCGGTGCGATCACTCAACAAGCCCCGGTCCTCTACCAGAGCATCGCGGGCGTGCGGGTCCCGGTCGACGGGGCCTTCTCGCTCGCCGGTGACGAGGTCGGCTTCGAGGTCGGCGCCTACGACCACCACCACCCACTCGTGATCGATCCCACCCTCGTCTACTCGACCTACCTCGGGGGCTCGGGCGACGATAACGGCCGAGGGATCGCGGTCGACGGGTCGGGCTCGGCGTACGTGACCGGCTCCACGTCCTCCACGAGCTTTCCCACGCCTCCGTTCCCAGGATCCAATGCCCATGCCGGCCAGACCGACGCGTTCGTCACCAAGCTCGACCCATCCTGTCTCTTATACACATCTGACGCTGC
>JAENWQ010000028.1 GCA_016649855.1 Actinomycetota bacterium
AGCACCGGCGCGATCAACGCGATCAAGTCGATCCGCGAGCTCAACTTCATGCTCGCAGGGGTCCAGTTGGGGATCACGATGGCGTCACTCGGACTCGGCTACGTCGGGGAGCCGGCCGTGGCGCACCTCATCGAGAACGCCGTCGGACAGTTCGTAGAACTGCCGTCGGGTGTCCTTCACGCGATCTCTCTGATCGTGGCTCTCACGATCGTCGTCTTCCTCCACATGGTCGTCGGGGAGATGGCCCCCAAGAACATGGCGATCTCCGACCCCGAGAAGGCCGCCGTTCGTCTCGCGGTGCCACTGCGGCTGTATGCCAACGCCTTCCGGCCGTTCATCAACCTCTTGAATGCCCTCTCGACCTGGGTGACGACCAGGTTCGGGGTCGAGCCGACGAAGGAACGGCTCAGCGTCTTCACGGTCGAGGAGATCGGAGCGATGGTCCGGACCTCTGCCAGGGGTGGGGCCATCGATCGCTTCGAGGAGCGTCTGTTATCCGGAGCGGTGGAGCTGGGCGAGAGGGATGCCGGCGCGGCGATGCTGCCGCGCACCGAGCTATCGGCGCTCCCGTACACCGCAACTCCCGAGGAGACCGAGGCGATGGTGGTCGAGTCCGGACACTCTCGTATCCCGATCTACCAGGATGATCTCGACAACATCCTTGGGTTCTTCCACGCGAAGGATCTGCTTCAGATACCGCCCGAGATGAGGGACCGTCCCATTCCGCGCAGGTTGATCCGTCAGATGCTCGTGGTTCCCGAATCCCGCAAGCTCCGGCCTCTGCTGATCGACATGCGGAGGCAGCGGATCCATGTCGCACTGGTGCTAGACGAGCACGGGGGGACCGCGGGGATCGTGACTCTCGAAGACCTCATCGAGGAGCTCGTGGGCGAGATCCGCGACGAACACGACGTGTCGGAGCTCGGTGTCCAGAAGCTCGGCGAGGGCCGCTACCTCGTCCCGGGAGGCCTCCGGATCGACGAGGCCGAGTCCCTCCTCGAGGTCGAATTGCCCGAGGGCGAGTACGAGACGATCGCGGGCTTCCTCATGGCGACCCTGGGCCGGATCCCCAAGCGGCGCGACGTCGTCGACCACAACGGTTGGAGGCTCAGGGTCAGGAGCATGCACCGCCGGCGCGTCGTGCAGGTACTGATCGAGCCGCGGACGGACTCGCCGAGCACCCGGTCCGGCGAGTAGCCTCGTGAAGATGAAGAGCCAGGTCGTACGAGCCGCACGCCCTCATCTGCTGCGAGCGGCGATCGCCGGGGCGCTCTCTATCGCGGGTCTCGTGATGGCGTCCTCTTACATCGAGGGCGACGGCCTCATAGATCAGCTGCGATCGAGCGCGTCGGACGGCAACGACGTCCTGGCGGTTATCGGGTTCGTGCTCTTCGTCCTCGCCGGCATCATCGCGGTGCGAAGCACGGCGACCGCACTCCGCAAGGCCCTCGAGGTGAGACTCGGGGACGCCCGCGGCGTTCCGGTCGCGCTCGCCCTGTCGGTCCTCGGTTACCTATTGGTGATCCTCCCGGGATTGGAGCTGCTCGGGGTCAATCTCGGAGGGCTGCTGCTCGGTGGCGCGATCACCGGCGTCGTCGTGGGCATCGCCGCGCAACAGACGCTGGCCAACTTCTTCGCCGGGATCGTGCTCCTGACCGTGCGCCCGTTCACGCTCGGCGAGCACATCGTTCTGCGGTCGGGCCCTCTCGGAGGCGAGTACGAGGGCGTCGTGAAGGACATGAGCCTCTTCTACGTGGCGCTCGAGACGAAGGCCGGGCCCGTGCAACTCCCGAACGCCGGGGTCCTGGCCGCCGCCATCGGCCCCGGTGCCCGTGGCCCAGCCCCTCCCCTTGATAAGGCATCCGAGGAAACGCTGCCCCGGAGCGAAGACTCAAAGCGCCCTGGATGAGCGTCGCGGCTGCGTTTCCTCGGGGCCGCCCGTTTCCTCGGGGCCGAGACGCGAAACGACCCCCGGAAACCGGGGGCCGCATCACAGGAAGTCTGTTGTTTGTCTAGGTAGGACGAACGTTGGACGCCTGCTTGCCCTTCGGACCGTCGGTCACGTCGAACTCGACGGCCTGGCCTTCCTCGAGGGACTTGTAGCCATCAACCATGATGGCGGAGAAGTGGACGAAGACGTCCTCACCATCGGACTGCGAGATGAACCCGTAGCCCTTGTCGTTGCTGAACCACTTCACGGTTCCTTCAGCCACTACACCCACACTTCCTTTCTCTAACGGGAGCCGACAGACTCATTCCTGTCGAGGAGCTCCCGCCACATGCACGAGGAACGGTAGCACTATCGGGGGCTGCATGGAGGGTGGTTCTGCCCGATTAGTCACGAACGGTGGGCGGCCCGTTCGCTCAGCTAGAGACCCCCGAACCGGCGCTCTCGGGAGGCATAGTCCTCGAGCGCTTTGAACAAGGCATGGCGGTCGAAGTCGGGCCACAGGACGTCGGTGAAGTAGAGCTCGGCGTAGGCCGACTGCCAGAGGAGGAAGTTGCTGAGGCGCATCTCCCCCGAGGTCCGGATCAGGAGATCAACGTCGGGCACCTCGGGGGCATAGAGGTTCTCGGCCAACGGGCCCCCGGTGGAGGCCGCATCTTCGAGCTCGGCCCGGCCCCCGTAGTTGAAGCAGATCAAGAGGTCCATGCGGTCGTGATGGGCGGTCTTCGCCTCGGCCTCATCGAACTCGACGAGAACGTCCTCGGGCACGCCGGCCCGGCGACCCACGCGCCTGATCTTCACGCGACGCTCGTCGAGATCGCCGCGCCTCTGGCGGAGCAGCATGCGATTGAACCCCATGAGGAAGTCGACCTCTTCCTGGGGCCGGTTCCAGTTCTCGGTCGAGAACGCGTACACGGATAGGTACCGGATTCCCACCTCGAGGGCGCCCTCGACGACATCGAAGAGTGCCTTCTCGCCCATCTCGTGGCCCTGGGTGCGATGCAGGCCCCGTTCTTCGGCCCAGCGGCCGTTGCCGTCCATGATGATCGCGACGTGGGCCGGAACGCGCTCCTCCGGGATGTTGGGGAGGGTCATCCGGTGGCGACCAGCATGCGAAGGCTCTTGAGCGGACGATCGAGGTGGTACTCCGCGTAGCCCCTGAGAGCAGAGGTCAGATCCAGCGTCGAGCTCGCGTCGGACTCCTGTCCGAAGTCATCCGCGAGGAGCCTCTGGAGCAGGGCAAGTCCTCCGGGAGTGATCCGGACGGCGCCCGTGTCCTCCCTCCGGCAGTCATCGCACGCAACCCCGCCGAGGGCCGGCGAGAACGCTACGAGCCCGTCCGGCCGGCTGCAACCGGCGCACACGGTCAGGTGGGGGTGATAGCCCGAGATCGACAGGAGCTTCACGAGGAAGGCCGGCACGACGTTCGCTCCTCCGGCGGCCAGCGCTTCGAGCGCCCCCAGCAGCAGTGAATAGGTCGGGAACGATCGCTCCCGTTCCTCGCTGATCTTCTCGACGAGCTCCACCACCGCGGCTCCCGAAGTAAGCCGGAGGTAATCGTTCCTCACGGAGTCGAACGAGGTCACGATGTCGGCTGCAGTGATCGTGTCGAGGGCACCCTTGCCCTTGTAGATCATGAGATCGACGCGGGTGAACGGCTCGAGCCGTCCTCCGAAACGGGACTTCGTCTTGCGGATGCCCTTGGCGACCGCTCTGACCTTGCCGTTCTCGCGCGTGAACAGCGTGACGATGCGGTCCGCCTCGCCCAGCTTGATGGTCTTGAGAACGATCCCCTCGTCCTTATATAGCCCCGGCATCCCTAGAGCCTAGGCCTAGACGATCCCTATCCGTAGGTTTCGGGCCTTGGACTCGCCGTCCTCATCCACCAGATCGAACGTCACCCGCTGGCCGGGCCGCAGGAAGCGGAACATCGATCCGTCGAGGGCGCTCGCATCGAGCTCCCAGGCCGTCTCGCCGTCATCGGCCAGGAGCGAGCCCGTCTTCGTCAGAGAGTCGTAGGTGCGGACGGTCGCCTGCGGCATGGTTCTTCCCTCTCGGTCGTGATCTTCAGGGCCCGAGGATAACCGAGCCCGAAACGACTTTAAGGTCCCTACCCCGCGGCCGGTCGCACGGAAAACTCTTCAAAGGTGGTTTGGGGTTAATCGGACTTGGGCCAGAGGGGGCCGCGGACGGCCAGGAAACCGGCGACCCCGAAAAGGAACAGGGCGAAGAGATCCCAGGCCTGGCCAGAATTGAAGTTCCCCTCGAGCCCGGGCTTGAGGGCGTTGACCGCGTAGGTCGACGGGAGGATCGCCCGGACCGGACCCATCCAGCCGGGAACCTTGTCCGCGGGGAGGATCCCCAGGAACAGCACCGCCATCATCGCGAGGTTCGAGTACATCCCGGCGAGTTGCTCATCGCGCGCACCGAATCCGATCGCCACCCCGATGCCGGCAAGCGCCAGAGAGCCCAGTGCCCACACCGGGATCGCGGTCCACAGCGCGGCGAGCGAAAGATCGAACAGCGCCGACCCCAGCACCAGAACAACGACCGTACCGGGGAGCGAGAACACCGCGAAGGACAGCAACACGCTGGTGACGACCGCGGTCCTCGTGACCGGAAGCGTCTGGTAGTAGTCGAGGGCCCCGTTCTCCTTCAGGGCCGAGACCCGTTGAGCGAGCATCACGATCGCGGTCATGGCGATCGCAAGCACCGCGGATCCGGCGACGATCTGCTCACCGAACTCGGCGACCTGAGACTCATCCATGATCGCTCGCATCAGAACCGCGATACCGAGCGGCATGACCGAAGACACGATCAGGTAGGGACGCCACGACGTCCGGAGTCTCGCCATCTGGATCCACATCAGGATCGAGAAACGGCCGGTGCGCGTCGTCGTTGCCCCCGGCGCGCTCATGAGCCCACGTCCTCGGAACCGTCCGGGACGGGCTCGTCTTCCTCGAAGGCGTGACCCCTGAGCTCGAGGTAGACGTCTTCGAGGCTGGGGGTCACGAGGCGGACGTCTTCCAGTTGTCCCGGCTCGGTCGCCGCCATGACCTTCTCGAGGGTTCGGAGCGCGAGGTCCGCCGGGACCCAGGCCGAAACGTGTCGACCCCTCACCCGGGTCTCGCCCCCCATCTCACCGGCGAGCCGGCGGATGTCGAGCGTGGCTCCTTCGGCGACCACCAGCTCGATACGGGTTCGGTGTGAGAGGTCGGCCTTGAGTTCGGCGGGCGTCCCGCTTGCTACGACCTTGCCTCGATCGATGATCGCGACCCTGCCGAGCGCGTGTTCGGCTTCGGCGACGTCGTGCGTGACGAGAATGACCGCAGCTCCATGACGGCAGCGGTCACCGATCAGGTCCCAGATCTTGCGCCGGAGAGACGGGTCGATGTCGGCCGTGGGCTCATCGAGGATCAACACGGGAAGTCTGCCGGCGAGGGTCATCCCGATGTGAGTGAGCCGCTTCTGGCCCCCAGACAGCTTGCGCATCTGACGATCGACGATGCTCCCGAGCTGGAGGACATCGATCAGCTCATCGGCCTCGGTCTTGGCGGTTGCCTTGCCGAGCCCCCTCAGCATCCCGGTCCAGCGGAGGGCTTCATTCACCTTCAACTCGCCGAGGGGAAGAACCGACTGAGGCAGGTAAGCAACGGTGCGGCCCACGCGCCTCTCCGCGCCGGCCCCCGCGATGATGGGTTCGCCGAAGAGACGCACCTCACCCGAGGTGGGAGCCACCAGGCCGACGAGTTGTTTGACAACCGTTGACTTGCCGGCCCCGTTCGGTCCCAGAAGACCGAAGGTCTGGCCCGGTTCGACGGTGAACGTTATGCCGTCGTTGGCGAGCACCGTCGGTTCCTTGTAGACCTTGCGGAGGTTGCGCACCTCGTAAGCCGGGGCGTTACGCATCACTTGGCCCCGTCCGCGTGGTGGCCGAAGCCCAGCCGCTCGAGGGCGTGCGAGCGCCGTTGCCAGTCCTTCTCGACCTTGACCCGAAGCTCGAGGAACACCTTCTGCCCGAAGAGGAATTCGATCTCCTCACGAGCTTCGGTGCCGACCTGCTTCATGGTCTCGCCCTTCTTGCCGATCACGATGCCCTTCTGCGAATCGCGCTCCACATAGACGAGCGCCCTGATAGCGAGAAGGCCATCCTCCCGCTCTTCGTACTCGTCGGTGATCACCGCGATCGAGTGGGGGATCTCGTCGTGCATGCGAGACAGCAGCTTCTCCCTGACCAGTTCGGCGACGAACACCGGCGGAGGCTGGTCTCTTCGGGTGCCGGGCGGATAGTACATGGGACCCTCCGGCATCCTGGCGACGACCAGGTCTCTAACGATCTCGACGCCATCTCCTGTGAGAGCCGATACCGGGATGTACTCGTCGTACTCACCGAGCGTCGTCGCGGTCGCCAAGGAGTCGATGATCCGATCGTGCGACATGCGGTCGACCTTGTTGACCACGAAGAAGACCGGGGTTCCGGCGGCCTTGGTGGCATCGAGATCATGAGCCACGCGTTCATCGCCCCGTCCGATCCCGGATTCCCCATCGACCACGAAGATCGCAACGTCGACGTCCGACCACGCGTTGCGAACCAGTTGATTCAAGCGCTCGCCCAGGAGCGTGCGGGGCTTGTGATAACCGGGCGTATCGACGAACACGACCTGGACCCCCGGCCCGATCCCGTTCGGGTCACCGGCCTCGAGGACGCCCCGGATCGCGCTGCGGGTCGTCTGGGGCTTGTCCGAGGTGATCGCCACTTTCTCGCCGACGAGCTGGTTCACGAGCGTCGACTTCCCGACGTTGGGCCGCCCGATGATCGCGGCGAAGCCGGACCGGTAGGCGGTGGGGGGGAAAGGGCTGAGCGTCACGCGCTCTCGGCTTCGTCGCCCTCGGACTTCTCGGCCGGGCTATCGAGCTTCTTGATGACCACCTTCTGGATTCGCCGTCCGCTGACCCGTTCGGTCATGAACTCGAGGTGGTCGTACTGAACCGTCTCGCCGGGAACCGGGACGCGCCCCGTCAGGCCGAAGACGAGCCCACCCACGGTGTCCCACTCTTCATGAGGCAACTCGACGTTCAGCAGCTCGTTGACCTCGTCTATCGGGAGCTTGGCGTCGACCCTTATCGTCTGCTCATCCACCGGTTCGACCAGGGGCTCTTCCTGGTCGTACTCATCCACGATCTCGCCGACGATCTCCTCGATCAGGTCCTCGATCGTCACGAGCCCGGCGGTGCCGCCGTACTCATCCACGACGACCGCCATGTGTACGTGCTGCTTCTGCATCTCCCGCAGCAGCTCCGCGACCTTCTTCTGTTCGGGAACGAAGAGAGGAGCACGGCCCAACGAACCTGCCTTTACATCGCCCCTCGACTCGTGGATGCGCTTGAGCAGATCCTTCGCGTACAACACACCCACGACGTTGTCGATGTCACCCTCATAGATCGGGATGCGCGAGTAACCGGCTTCGATGATTATCTCGAGGACCTCGTCCAACGCCGCGTCGGTTCTCGCGGTCACCATGTCGGTACGCGGGACCATCACCTCGCGTACGACCGTGTCTCCGAACTCGAAGATCGAGTGGATCAGCTGACGCTCGTCCTCTTCGTTCTCGTCTTCGTCTCCGTTCTCATCGTCGTCACCACCCTCACCGAGGTCGCGGATCTCCTCCTCGGTAACAAAGGGCCCCTTGCGGATGGGGCGTCCGGGAAGCGGGGAGATGATCGCATTGGCGATGGCGATCATCACGCTTCCCAGCGGACGGAGAGCGACCCCCAGGACGTAGACGGGTCGGGCAACGAAGAGGGCAACGGGCTCGGTGTTCTGGATGGCGAGGGTACGGGGAGCGATCTCGGCCAGCATGTACAAGAGGATCGTCATGGTGGGGATAGCGACCGCTTCGGCTCCGACACCGAAGTGATCGACGGACCACACCGAGGCGAGGACTACGCCCGTGACGCGAGCCAGCAGCGCGAGTAACAGGAGCACGTTCATGAAGGGGGCCGGATCCTGAACGATGGTGAGAAGCCGTCCTGCCCCCGGCTTCTTCTGATCCACCAGGTGGTGGGCCTTGATCTTCGTCGTCCTCGCTATCGCTGCCTCTGCCAGCTTCAGGAAGGTGGCAACGAGGAGCAACGCGAGGATGGATAAACCAACCGCGAGGTCGCCCATCAGGCGACCTCAGGTTCAAGAAAGGCGCCCATCAGGCGACCTCAGGTTTGAAACTCTCGAGAACTTCCTTCAGCCGCTTGTCCATACGCTCCTTGTCTTCGGTCCCCTGGTGGTCGTAGCCGAGCAGGTGCAGGACTCCATGCGCCAACAACGTTTCGACCTCGCGATCGATGGTGTGGCCGAACCGCTTCGCGTTCGACTCCGCCACCTCGGGGCAGATGACGACATCCCCGAGCATCGCTTCATCCTCAGCGTCATCCTCATCCAACATCGGGAAAGCGAGGACGTCGGTCGCATAGTCGTTACCTGCGAACCTGGAGTTCAACTTCCTGATGTGGTCGGACGTCACGAGCAGGATCGAGAGCTCGATCGAATCGTCCACCCCCCCGGCCCCCATCACGTGGCGGGCAAGCGTCGATAGTCGTGTCTCGTCGACGGGTAGGTCCTGTTCGTTGGCAACGAAGACGTTCACTCGCGGGTGCTGAGGCTCTCGGAGTAGATGCGGTAAGCCTCGACGATCTCTTGGACGATCTTGTGTCGAACGACATCGCGGGCGTCCAGGTGGGTGAAGGTCACGCCCGGGATCCCGGTCAGGATCTCTTCGATCACGACCAGACCCGATCGAGCGCCGCTGGGGAGGTCGACCTGGGTCACGTCACCGGTAACCACCGCGCGGGATCCGAATCCCAGACGCGTCAGGAACATCTTCATCTGCTCGGGGGTCGTGTTCTGAGCTTCGTCGAGGATGATGAACGAGTCGTTGAGCGTCCGGCCGCGCATGAACGCCAGTGGGGCGATCTCGATCGTTCCCTGTTCGACGTAACGAAGGAAGGTGTTGGGCTCAAGCATCTCGTAGAGCGCGTCGTACAGAGGTCTCAGGTACGGATCGATCTTGGCTGCGAGGTCACCGGGCAGGAAGCCGAGGCGCTCGCCCGCCTCAACGGCCGGTCTGGTCAGAACGATGCGCGTCACCTCGCCCGATTTAAGCGCCCTGATGGCGGCGGCCACCGCGAGGTAGGTCTTTCCCGAACCCGCGGGGCCGATCGCGAACGTGATCGTGCTCCCTCGGATCAGATCCACGTACACCTTCTGACCGCTCGTCTTCGGACGGATCGGCTTGCCCGTGTGTGTCATCACCACGGTGTCCGAGAGGACCTCGGAAGGACGGAGAAGATCCTCACCCTTGATCATGTCGATCGAGCGCTCGACCGAATCCGACGTCAGGACGTGCTCGTCCTCGAGGAGACTCAAGAGTTCCTCGAATAGCAGCGAGACCTTCTGGGTCTCCGCGGTCTCGCCCGAGAGCACGATCTCGTTACCCCGGACCAGGATCTGAACGTCGAAGGCGCCCTCGATGAGCTTAAGGAGTTCATCCCTCGCGCCCACCAGACCGACCATCTCGTGGTGCCCCGGGACCAGGATCTTTACTTGCGTGTGGGTCAACATAGGTTTCTGAGCGTGAGTTTACCCCGGGGGCCAGGACATCGAGCGTCCGCCGAGCAGGTGGAGATGAAGGTGGGAGACGCTCTGTCCCGCCCCGGGGCCTACATTGGTCACGATCCGGTAGGCGTCCAGGCCCTCATCTGAGGCTATCCGGGCCGCCATCTCGAAGATCTCGGCCACGACATCCCCGTGTTCCCTCTTCAGCTCGCGGGCCGAGACGATGTGGTCCTTAGGGATCAGGAGGACGTGTGTCGGGGCCGCCGGGTTGGTGTCCCGGAACGCCACGACAAGGTCGCTCTCGCTGACGACGTCGGAATCGACCTCTTTGCCGGCGATCTTGCAGAACAGGCAATCCGGATCCTTCACGCGCTCACTCCCGTCCTGGTAGCCGGTGCGTCGGTCTTCACCCGAAGAATCTAGCCCCTCTAGCCGATGAGGCCGTAGTGGTACAGGACCGCGGCCACCGAAACGATCGGGGCGTTCTCCGTCCGCAGGATGCGGGGGCCGAGCGAGACCAACTGCCCGCCCGCATCGGCCAGCGCCTCGGCCTCCTCCCGGGTGAAGCCGCCCTCGGGGCCGATCACGAGGGCGATCCGCTCCGGGGGCCCATGGAGCGCCGTGCGCAGCGGAAGTGACGCCTCTTCCCATAGGACGACCGTCGCCTGCTCGTTGGCGATCCTCGCAAGGAGCCGGTCCCAGGACAGCGGCTTGCCGGTTCGCATCACGAAGGGGCTCCTCGATTGCTTGGCCGTCGACCTTGCGATCGCGTCCCACCTTTCCGCGAGCCGTTCACCCTTAGCCTCATCCCACCGAACCACGGATCGCTCGGAGCTGAACACCCCGGTCTCGGCGACCCCCATCTCGGCGAGCCGTTCGATGACGCCGTCCACCTTGCCGCCCTTGGCGGCTCCCTGATAAACGGCGACCTCGGGAAGCGGCGGGCGGCGTTGGTCGGTCTCGAGGATCTCGGCCACCAAGAGACCGTCGTCGATGCGGGCGGCGGCGCAACGGGCGACGGCCCCCGCGCCGTCGGTGACGGTGATCACGTCCGGGGGGGAGACGCGTAGCACCTTGAGTGCGTGACGCGATTCATCGGGGGGGAGGGTGACCTCGCTGCCACCCCAGGACGTTCGCGGCACGAGGAACCAGGGTTGGTTGCTCATGACCCGCTCATCGGAACGCTTGTTTGAATCTGTCGAAGAAGCCCTTCGACCCGGCCTCCTCGCCTCGCATCTCTGCGAGCTTGGCGATCAACTCGACCTGTCCGGCATCGAGGTCCGTTGGTGTCTCGACCTTGAGGAGCGCCACCAGCGTGCCGCGGCCGCGGCCGCCGAGCCGCGGCATGCCGCGACCCTTGAGCCGGACGATCTCGCCCGGCTGGGTTCCGGGCGAGATCTCGATCTCCTCCGGTCCTTCGAGGGTTGGGACCTTGACCTTCCCACCGAGGGTCGCGATCGTGAACGGGACCTTGACCTCGCATCCGAGGTCGTCGCCACCGCGCTGGAACACGTCATGCGGTTGGACCCGGACCTGGACGTAGAGGTCGCCGGCGCCCGCTCCTCTCACCCCGGCCTCGCCGCGACCGGACACCTTGAGGTGAGCACCGTCGTCGATGCCGGCGGGCACGTGGATGGTGATCGTGTCGGTGACCGGCACGCGTCCCTTGCCTCCACATATCGCGCACGGGGTCGGGATCTCCTTGCCCGTTCCACTGCAGCGCGGACACGTCGCGGCGGTCATCACCTCGCCGAAGATCGAGCGCTGAACCTGCCGGACCTGACCGGCGCCCCCACACGTAGAGCAAGTCACTGGGGAGGTCCCCGGCGCCGCACCGCTTCCGGAACACTCGATGCAGGACCCGAGGGTCCTGATCTCGACTTCTTGGTCAACACCGGTCGCCGCGTCCTCGAGGGTAACTACCACAACCTCGGCGAGGATGTCGGTCCCGCGCGCCGCACCGCGCGACGACGCCCGACCGCCCCCGAAGAAGGTCGAGAAGATGTCGGAGATGCTCCCGAAGTCGCCCAAGTCGCCCATCCCGGCCCCCGGGCGGGCATCCCCGAACCTGTCGTAGCGCTGGCGCTTCTGCGGATCAGAGAGAACCTCGTAGGCATGGGTGACTTCCTTGAAGCGCTCATGCGCCGCAGTGTCCTCGGGGTTCGTATCGGGATGCAGCTCACGAGCGAGCTTGCGATAGGCGACCTTTATCTCCTCCGCGGTCGCCTCGCGTGACACGCCGAGAACGGCATAGTGATCCGTGGCCACGGGCTAGTGCTCCGGCACCTAAGCGGAGGGTCCGGTCAGCATGCGTCCGAGGTTGCTGGCCACCTCGTATACCGCCGCGATCGTGCGCCGGTAGTCCATCCGCGTCGGACCCACCACACCCAGAGCGCCGAGGATCGTGCCCTCGTATCCATACGGTGCTGTGATCACCGCGCAATGCTGCATCTCCTCGATCAGGTTCTCGGAACCGATGCGCACCGACATGGAGTTCAGCGAGAGGCCCTCGGCCAGTAGCTCGAGGAGGATGCGGCGATGTTCGAGCGCGCCGATCACCTGCCTGACGGTCTCGAGGTCGGAAAACTTGTGCTCGTCCACCATGTTCGAAGTGCCTTCGAGGAACACACGCTCGCCATCGCGCCGGGTGATCTCGGTCTCGAGAACGGTTCCCACCCGAGTGGCGGCATCCCTCAGATCCGTGGGGAGGCTATCGACCGAGCCGAGGATCGTCTGCGCGACGGTCTCGAGCGGCGTTCCGACGACCAGTTTGTTGAGCACCTCCGCGGTGCGATCGAGCTGACCATCGTCGGTGTCCTCGGAGACCCGGATGACGTGGTTCTCGACCCGCCCGGTGTCGGACACGATGACGATCATGGCTCGGTCTCCGCCGAGACCGACCAGCTCGACATGGCGCGCGACACTCCGGTCAAGGGCCGGAGCGAAGACGAGGGCAGCATGGTTGGTCATGTTCGAGAGCAGTCCCGCGGTCTGACGCAGGGCGTCTTCGAGCTCCCAACGGGCTTCGTCGTAGAACGTCTCGATCTGCTTGGTTTCGGCGGAAGGAAGCTTGGCCCCCGACGCGTACGCGTTGACGAAGTAGCGGTAGCCACGGTCGGTCGGGATGCGTCCGGCCGACGTGTGCGGCTGGTAGATATAGCCCATCTCCTCGAGCGCCGCCATCTCGTTCCTAACGGTCGCCGACGAGACCCCAAGCCCATATTGATCGACGAGGGTCTTGGAACCGACCGGTTCTCCGGAGGTCACGTAGTACGACACGATCGCACGCAGGATCGTCGCCTTGCGATCGTCCAGATGCTGCTCGTCCGGTGTCCTGGAAGTCTCCTGAGGGTTCATGGGTGCCTCCATCGTACCCGGCCTTAGCACTCAACTTCCAGGAGTGCTAAGGCGAACCGTCGTAACGAGCTAACGGCCCAGGGCGACGACGAGCACCACGATCAGGGCGCCTGCGAGAGCGATGCCCGTGTCCGATGTCAGGACCTTGAATATCCGGCTGTTCACATCCGCCTCCAGTTGGCGGCCGCGTTCAGGTACTCCTTTGACATCGGTTCGCCGTGAGGGCTACTTAACCCTTCGAGCCAGCCGCGGCGCTCGAGCCAGCCGCGGCGCTCGAGCCAGCCGCAGGGCTTCGGCCACGGCCTCCTCGGGATCCGTCAGCGCGATGACCCCCGGTATCTCCCAGGTATCTATCCCCACGACTGGGGTCCCGGTCTTCAGCGCGAAGGCGATCTCCGAAAGGGTCCCGGTTTCACCGCGGATCGCGATGACCGCGTCGGCCGCCCGCACCACGAGGGCGTTGCGCATCTCCCCCATCCCGGTGGCCACGGCAACGTCGACGAAGGGGTTCGCGTCTCGGCGGTCATCGGTTGGGAGGATCCCGACGGTCGTCCCACCGCCAGCCTTCGCTCCCCTGCAGGCCGCTTCCATGACGCCGGTCATACCCCCGCAGACGAGGACCGCGCCATTGGCGGCCAGGGCTCGCCCAACCGCCTCTGCGAT
Source organism: Actinomycetota bacterium (assembly GCA_016649855.1). Lineage (GTDB taxonomy): Bacteria > Actinomycetota > CADDZG01 > CADDZG01 > WHSQ01 > WHTI01. Next base: position 13,578 of record JAENWQ010000028.1, read on the forward strand.
CCAATCGGTATCGACGTCGGGGACCCCGGCCCCCACGACCGCTATGTAAGCCTGCGCGTCCATGACGCCAAGGTACTCGTCAGATGGCGTAGCGGACGAAGCGGTTTTCCAGGTTGTCGTCGCCGAGCCTCTCGATGACATCCACGAGAAGGGCGGCGCAGACGGGGTCGAACTGCGTGCCGGAGTGGTTGATGATCTCGTCGAGAGCCTGCTCGACCGGCACGGCTTTGCGGTATGGCCGGTCGGTAGTCATCGCGTCGAACGAATCGCAAACGGCCACGATCCGCGCGCCCAGCGGGATCTGGTCGCCCTTCAACCTCATCGGGTAGCCCTCGCCGTCCCACCGTTCGTGGTGGTGGTAGATCACCGGCAAGGCAGACTTCAGGAAGTCGATGCCTTCGAGCATCCGCTTGCCGATCTCGGGATGCGTCCGCATCACCGCCCACTCGGCCCCGGTGAGCGGGCCGGGCTTCCTCAGGATCGCATCGGAGATCCCGATCTTACCGACGTCGTGGAGGATCGAGCCGAGCCGCACCGCGTGACGGGTCTCCTTGGTGACCTGCATCGCATCCGCGAGGGCGCCGGCGAGGTCCCGGATCCTGCTCGTGTGTGCCTGCGTGTAGGGGTCGCGTGCTTCGAGCGCAGACACGAGTGCCTCGATCGTGGAGGTGTACTGGGCCTCGAGCTTGGCGGCGAGCTGGATCTTCGAGTACGCGTTCGCCGCGAACGTCGTAAGCACCTCGACGTGGCGAGGGTCGTCGGTTCGGAACGGTCGGTTCGCCCGGCGATAGATCTCGACGATGCCGATGCCACGCCCGTCGACGACGATCGAACACATCAACATGCGTGAGAACCCGAGCTCGTGGAGGTACACCAGCTCGTTGGGATCTGCGTCGGTGTCGTCGGTCGAGATCTCGAGGGACTCCCCGGACTCGATGACCTTCCGGGTCATCGGGTACTGGGCGAGCGGATACTCCTCGACGATCGTGTTGAGCTGGTACGGCGGAAGCACACAGGCGGCGACGTCATGGATGATGTCTCTGTCTTGATCGACGAGCGAGACCAGCGCGGCGTCCGCGTTCAGGGCGGTGACGACCGAGCGAGCGAGACCGGCGAAGAGGTCCCGTATGTCCGTCGCCTCTTGCATGGGGCCGATGCCCTCGATGAGGTGACCCAGGTGATCGCCGCGGCCGAAATTCCCGACAACGACGGCGTTCCCGTCCTCTTTTTCTTGCGGATCGGTGGGGCTTTCCGGAGACTGCATGTCCCTCTGTATCGGCGTACTCGCCCGAACAGTGAAGCGTCTCATCCCAAATAGGTCATTGGTCCAAATTCACTGGGAACGCTGTTGATATCGCCCCGCGACCCTCCTGCCTCCCGCTAGAGGAGACGGGAGCCGATCTCCGAGGCGAGAAAGGTCCCCCGGGGCGTCGCCCTGAGCCATCCGCCGGCCTCTTCGATGAGCCCGTCGGTCACGAGCGCGGTGATCTCGGGCGCATGCACGTCGAGCGTCCCATCCCCCCACCGCCTCTCGAACGACGCGAGGTTGATCCCGCTTGCCAGTCGGATCCCGAGCATCAGTGCTTCCGCCACCCGCACCGGCGGCGCCAGCGTCTCCCTGCCCGCCTCCGGAGAACGACCTGCGGCCGCGGCCGCGATGTAGTCCCGGGGAAGCCTCTTGGACCAGTACCTCGTTCCATCAAGGTGCCCGTGTGCTCCCGCACCGAAGCCGAGATAGTTACCCGCCGACCAGTACAGGACGTTGTGTGCCGACGCCCGACCTCGTCGCGCCCAGTTCGATATCTCGTAGCGCCCGTACCCCGCGCGGCCGAGCAACTCGCCTGCGATCTCGTACCGGTCCGCCTGGAGATCGGGGTCGACATCGGCAACTCGTCCGGTCGCAACCAGCGTCGCGAGGGGCGTCCCCTCCTCGACCGTGAGCGCGTACGCCGAGATGTGATCGGGCGAGGCCTCGATCAATCCCTCCAGCGAGGCGCGCCAGTCCTCGGATCGTTCCCACGGGGAACCGTAGATCAGGTCACCGTTCACATCGGGAACTCCCGCCCGCTTGGCGACGGTCATCGCTCCCAGGGCCACCTCCGGCGAGTGCGTACGCCCGAGACCGGCGAGGACGCGAGGCACGAGCGACTGGATCCCGATCGAGACCCGGTTGAAGCCCGCCTCCAGCAATCCTGCGAAGTAGCGTTCGTCGACGGTTTCGGGGTTCGCCTCAACGGTGATCTCCGCATCAGGAACGATCCCGACCGAGGCCCTGACCGCAGCGAGGATCCGCCCGAGGTCCTCCGCCGGCAAGAGTGTCGGCGTTCCGCCGCCGAAGAACACCGAGGTCGCCGGCCCGCGATCGAGCGCGTTCGCCTCGATATCCGCGACGAGGGCGTCGACGTAAGGGCGGTGCACGTTCTCGGCTCCGGCGCTCTCCTTAAGCGCGTAGGTGTTGAAGTCGCAGTAGTGACAGCGGTGGAGGCAGAACGGGATGTGGATGTAGACGCCGAACCCCGGATCCTCGAGCCACTCCCCACTGCGAGAGACGGCGGCGGGCACCGCGATTGTGGTCGGGGGGCTCATGAGTCCGTCTCCGGTTCCAGCTTCAGGGCTTCGATGAAGGCAGATTGCGGGACCTCGACCGAGCCGATCTGCTTCATCCGCTTCTTCCCCTCTTTCTGCTTCTCGAGGAGCTTCCGCTTCCGGCTGACGTCGCCGCCGTAGCACTTGGCGATGACGTCCTTGCGCTTCGCCTTCACGGTCTCGCGGGCGATGACCCGGGAACCAACCGCGGCCTGGATCGGGACGTCGAAGAGCTGCCGGGGGATCAACTTGCGGAGTCGCTCGGTCATCCTCTTGCCGTAGTCGTAGGCTTTGTCGCGATGAACGACCGTCGAGAACGCGTCGACGGGCTGAGAGTTGAGGAGCACGTCGACCTTGACCAGATCGGAAGGTTTCATACCGACCGGCTCGTAGTCGAGGGACGCGTAACCCTTGGTGCCGCTCTTCAGTTGATCGAAGAAGTCGAAGATGATCTCGCCGAGCGGCATGTGATAGCGGATCTCGACGCGTTCGGGTGAGAGGTAGTGCATCTCCTTGAGCTCGCCCCGTCGATCCTGGCACAGCTGCATGATCGTCCCGATGTACTCGGACGGTGACACGATCATCACCGAAACGTACGGCTCGTAGATCTCGTCGACCGTGCTTCGGTCGGGCACGTCGGTTGGGTTACGGATCATCTTCCTGGTGCCGTTGGTGAGCGCGAGCTCGTACCCCACCGAGGGGGCAGTTGCGATCAGCTCGAGATCGGACTCGCGCTCCAGCCGGTCGCGCGTGATCTCCATGTGCAGGAGTCCCAGGAA
>JAENWQ010000245.1 GCA_016649855.1 Actinomycetota bacterium
ACGCAAGAGAACGTCACCGAACTGGTCGCCGGCGACATCGGTGCGATCGCCAAACTCAACCACACGCTCACCGGGGACACCCTGTCGGACAAGAACGATCCGGTCCTGCTTCCCGGCATCGAGCCGCCCGAGTCACTCCTCCCGAAGGCGATCGAACCCAAGACCAAGGGCGACGAGGACAAGCTGATGATCGGTCTCCACAAGCTGATCGAAGAGGACCCGTCGGTGAAGCTCGAACGTTCCGACGAGACCCACCAGACGATCCTCTGGGGCATGGGTGATGCACATCTCGATGTCGTCCTGCATCACCTCAAGGACAAGTTCTCGGTCGAGGTCGAAGAGGTCCCGTTCGTCGTTCCTTACCGCACGTCGATCAAGGGCAAGGTTGAGGCCATCGGACGTCACGTGAAGCAGTCCGGCGGTCACGGCCAGTACGGGATCTGCAATATCCGCGTCGAACCACTTCCTCGCGGGGGGGGCTTCGTCTACGAAGACAAGGTCTTCGGTGGCTCGATCCCCAACCAGTGGATCCCCTCGGTCGAGAAGGGCATCCGCGCTGAGATGGACAAGGGCCTCGGCACCGGCTACCAGATGATCGACATCAAGGTTGAGCTGTTCGACGGCAAGTTCCACACGGTCGACTCATCCGACATGGCGTTCCAACTCGCCGGCTCCGCTGCCATCAAGGACGCCGCGCAGAAGGCGGGCCTCAGCCTGCTCGAGCCGGTCTGGGAGCTCGAGGTCATGGTCCCCGAATCGTTCACCGGCGACATCATGGGCGATCTCCAGAAGCGCCGCGGCATCCCCGAGGGCATCGAAACCGTCGGCGGCGGCCGTCAGATCGTGAAGGCCAGGGTCCCGTTCGGCGAGGTCACCCACTACGCGACCGACCTCCGCTCGATGACCGGGGGCCAGGGAACCTTCTCGTGGACCTTCAGCCACTACCAGGAGGTCCCACACGACCTCGCCGAGAAGGTTCTGGCGCGCGCCGGTAAGGAAGAGGACTGATCGGCGGGGGGTCACCAGCTCAGTGGGCTCTGGTAGTCACTTCTTATCCAGCTCAGTAGGCTCTGGTGACCCTGACGTGGACAAGAAAGGGGCCTCGCGCTGCGGCCTTGAGGGCCATGCCACGGGATAAGGACCCATCCCGAAATAGCCGATACGGTTGCGGCATCCTTGGCTGGCGGCGGCCTCGCTGCAGCACTTAAGCACTCATTGCCCATCACAGCCGATGATTGCCCTTCTTGCGATCGTTTATCCCCGAACGAACGGGCCGAGGGGCTCAACCAGATGCATACGCTCCAGCCGGAACGCCCGTGCCTGTGACCAGGTGATCGCGGGAGCGTTCATCGCTCTAAGCCTTTCCGAACAGGGGCCTTAACTTCGCGTCGGTGTCCGCCAGCATCTCCGGAAGCACCTTGGTGTCTCCCACCGTGGTCATGAAGTTCGTGTCCCCTCCCCAGCGCGGGACGACGTGCATGTGGAGATGGTCGGGGATACCCGCTCCCCCGGCGGATCCGAGGTTCATCCCGGTGTTGAAACCGTCGGGGTTCATCGCTTCCTTCAGCACCTCGATCGAGCGGTTCGTCGCGTCCATCAACCCGGTCCGTTCGTCGGCGCTCAGTCCGTTCAGATCGGCCACGTGGCGCAGCGGGGCGATCATCACGTGGCCGGTGTTGTAGGGGTAGGCGTTCAGGATCACGAAGACGTGAGCGCCGCGCCACAGGATGTGGGCCTTGGCGTCGTCGTTCTCGGCGAGGTGGTCGCAGAAGACGCAGCCGCCTTCGGAGCTACCCGCGGTGGTCACGTACTCGTTCCGCCACGGGCTCCACAACCGTTCCATCAATAGCTGAGGTCAAGGGCGCGCGTCTCGATCTCGTCCGCGAGCGCACGAGCGAAGTCGCCCGCAGGGACCCCGCGCTTCTCGTCACCGGTGCGCGGTCGCACCGAGACGGTTCCCTTCTCCTCTTCGTCGTCCCCGACGATCAACATGTAAGGAACCTTCTGCATCTGCTGATGACGGATCTTGGCCCCCATGGTGTTGTCGGAGTCATCGACCTTGACCCGCGCCCCCAGGGTCGCGAGTTCGGCAGCGACCTTGCGTGCGTAATCCTCGTGCCTGTCGGCGATCGGGATCAACACTGCTTGGACCGGAGCGAGCCAGGTCGGGAACGCGCCGGCGAAATGCTCGACCAGGACGCCGATGAAACGCTCGATCGATCCGAACAACGCTCGGTGGATCATGACGGGCTGGATGCGTTCGCCTTTGTCGTCGATGTACTCGAGCCCGAACCGATCCGGGTTCTGGAAGTCGACCTGGATCGTTGCCAGCTGCCACGAGCGCCCGATGGCATCGCGCACATGGATGTCGATCTTCGGTCCGTAGAACGCGCCGTCGCCGGCATCGACCTCGAAGGTGAGCCCGGCCCTCTCGAGCGCCACCGGGATCGCGGCCTCAGCCTGCTCCCACTGCGCATCTGTCCCGACCGATTTGGTGGGACGGGTCGAGAACCGCACCGTATCGGGTCCCAGTCCAACGGTCGCGTAGAGATCGCGGAGAAAATCGACGCAACCGACGATCTCGTCGACGACCTGATCGGGACGGCAGAAGATATGGCTGTCGTCCTGAGTCAATCCCCTGGCGCGCAGCAATCCATGAAGCGTGCCGGACCGTTCGTAGCGATACACGGTGCCGAGCTCCGAGAGCCTGACCGGCAGCTCGCGATAGGAGCGCGTCCTGCTGCGGTAGATAAGCACGTGGAACGGGCAGTTCATGGGCTTGTTGAAATACTCCGAGCCCTCGAACTCCATCGCCGGGAACATGCTCTCGCGGTAGAACCCGAGGTGGCCGCTGGTCTCCCACAAGGTCGCCTTCCCGAGGTGCGGGGTGTAGACGCCCTCGTAACCGCGGTCGATGTGCATCTGCCGCGACAGATCCTCGAGGGTCTTCCTCACGATGCTGCCGTTCGGATGCCACAGCGCGAGACCGGG
>JAENWQ010000196.1 GCA_016649855.1 Actinomycetota bacterium
CCCGCCACAACTCGGGCAGACCGCATCTCCACCGTCATGGCTGAACGTGTCTCCGCATTCGGAACAGCGGAGCACCATCAGTGTGGCTTCTACGCTGGGATCTTCGAGGGCCATACCTGGAGGTTACCCCTGTCCGTCCGAGCATGGGGGGTAAGGCCGGCAGAACCGGCCCGGCTTACTTACTCCGGCGCCGCCACGAGGACAAGACCGTCGTCCGTGCCGTCTACGACGACGCTCGATCCGGGCCCGAAGGTGCCGTCGAGGAGTCCCGCGGCGAGCGGGTTCTCGACCTCGCGCTGGATCAGCCGCTTGAGCGGCCTCGCTCCATACGCCGGGTCATAACCCTTCTTCGCGATGTACTCCTTCGCCCGCTCCTTCACGTCGAGCACGATGCCGCGCTCGGACAACCGCCTGATCAACCCGGCCAGCTGCACGTCGACGATCTGCTTCAGATGGCTCTCCTCGAGCCGGTGGAACACGATCAGCTCATCGAGCCGGTTGAGGAACTCCGGCTTGAAATGATCGCGGACGGTCGCCATCACCTTCTCCTGCATCGTCTCCTGGTCCTCGTCGGGGCTGAGGATCCACCCGGAGCCGAGGTTCGAGGTCATGATCACGACGACGTTCTTGAAGTTGATCGTGCGTCCATGGCCATCGGTCAAGCGACCGTCGTCCAGGATCTGCAGCAAGATGTTGAAGACGTCGGGATGCGCCTTCTCGATCTCGTCGAGGAGGACGACCGAGTACGGACGTCTGCGGATCGCCTCGGTCAACTGACCACCCTCGTCGTAGCCGACATAGCCCGGAGGCGCTCCAACCAGGCGGGACACGGAGTGCTTCTCCATGTACTCGCTCATGTCGATGCGCACCATCGCGTGCTCGTCATCGAAGAGGAACTCAGCGAGCGCACGCGCCAGCTCGGTCTTGCCGACGCCCGTGGGGCCGAGGAAGACGAACGAACCGATCGGGCGGTTCGGGTCCCCGAGGCCGGCCCTGGCGCGCCGTATCGCGTTGCTCACCGCAGACACGGCTTCGTCCTGACCGATCACCCTCATGTGGAGACCGCTCTCCATCCGGACGAGCTTCTCGACCTCGCCAGCCATCAGCTTGGACACCGGGATCCCTGTCCAGCGGGCGACGACCTCGGCAATGTCCTCGTCGTCGACCTCCTCCTTCAGGAACCTTCTGTCCCTCTGGAGCTCCGTCAATACCGCGTTCGAGGTCTCGAGCTCGCGCTCGAGTTCGATCTGACGCCCGTAGCGCAGCTCGGCAGCTTTGCTGAGGTCTCCGTCGCGCTCGGCGCGCTCGGCCTCGCCGCGGATCCTTTCGATCTCGGCCTTGATGGAGCGGATGCGACCGATCGCATCCTTCTCCTGGACCCAATGCGCCTTCATCCCGTCCATGTCTTCGTGGAGAGACGCGAGCTCCTCTTGGATCTTGTTCAAACGTTCGCGCGAGGCGTCGTCGGTCTCCTTCTGGAGCGCCGCCTTCTCGATCTCGAGCTGCTTGGCCCGGCGGTCGAGAACATCGATCTCGGTCGGCATCGAGTCGATCTCGATACGAAGGCTCGAGGCAGACTCGTCCATGAGGTCGATCGCCTTGTCCGGCAAGAACCGGCCGGTGACGTACCGATCCGACAACATCGCAGCCGAAACGAGAGCGGAGTCCTGGATGCGGACACCGTGATGAACCTCGTAACGCTCCTTCAGCCCGCGAAGGATCGCGATCGTGTCGGCAACCGAAGGCTCGCCCACCAGCACGGGCTGGAAGCGTCGTTCGAGGGCGGGGTCCTTCTCGACGTGCTTGCGGTATTCGTCGAGCGTGGTCGCGCCGATCATGCGTAGCTCGCCGCGCGCCAGCATCGGCTTGATCATGTTGCCGGCATCCATCGAACCCTCGGCGGCCCCTGCACCTACGACCGTGTGAAGCTCGTCGACGAACGTGATGATCTCACCGTCCGAATCGACGATCTCCTTGAGGACGGCCTTCAACCGCTCCTCGAACTCGCCGCGGAACTTCGAACCCGCGACCATCGAGGAGATGTCGAGCGAGACGAGACGCTTGCCCTTCAACGACTCGGGGACGTCCCCGGCGACGATGCGGTTGGCAAGGCCCTCGACGATCGCGGTCTTACCGACCCCGGGCTCCCCTATCAGCACGGGGTTGTTCTTGGTCCGACGGGACAGAACCTGGATCACGCGCCTGACCTCGTCATCGCGCCCGATGACCGGGTCTAGCTTGCCCCTGCGGGCGGCATCGGTAAGGTCGTGGCCGTACCTTTCGAGCGCCTGGTACTTGTCCTCGGGGTTCTGATCGGTGACCCGTTGCGAACCCCGGATGTCCTTCAGCGCGCTGAGGACCCCTTGCCGTTCGACCCCTGCGTCGCGCAAGACACCGGCAGCGTCGCCGGAGACTTCGAGGAAAGCGAGCAAGAGATGCTCGGTCGAGACGTACGCGTCGCCGAGGCCTTCAGCCTCGCGGGACGCCGCCTCGAGGACGTTCTTCAGCTCGGCCGAGAGATAGAGCTCGATCGTTCCGTAGACCTTGGGCAACTCATCGAGTACCGCCCCCAGGCGGGTCCTCAGCGCGCCCGGGTTGGCTCCCAGCTTCTGGAGCAGGGGGTAGACGACGCCCTCGGCCTGAGCCAGGAGCGCATCGAGCAGATGGACGGGTCCGATCTGCTGGTGATCGGCCGCGCGGGCGCGGGATTCGGCGCCGGCTAAGGCCTCCTGCGATCTCAGCGTGAGTTTGTTGATATCCATGGCATCCATCCTCATATCTGGTGGAAATGGGCTTATAAAATCTAAGTTTTCCCCAGTATGCGACTTGAGTGCCCTTGTGTCAAGTTTAGCTCTCGCCGACCCCTGCCGCCGGGTCCTTCAGCTCCACGGTGGCGTCGTCGGGGCCGGTCCCGAAGTACTCGTCGAGGTCCCTGCGGTCGAGGGACTCCTTCTCGAGCAGGATCACCGCGAGGGCATCCATGTCGTCACGGTGCTCGCCGATGATCTTCCGGGCCTTGTCCCTCCCGTCGAGCAGGATCGCCTTGACCTCCCGGTCGATCGCCACCTCGGTCTCCTCGGAGACCGAGCCCCCCTGACGGAACGACGGGGAGAGGAACCGGGGGCCGTTGTCGGAGATGTTGATCGGTCCGACTACTTCCGACATCCCGAACTCCATCACCATGCGCCGCGCGATCTCGGTCGCGCGCCTGAGATCGTCCTGGGCGCCGGTGGTCGCGAATCCGAAGATGATGTCCTCCGCCGAACGCCCGCCGAGGAGGACCGCGATCCTGTCCCTCAGCTCGGGCTCGGACATCAGGTACCGCTCCTCGTCGGGGAGCTGCTGCGTGTAGCCCAGCGCAGCGATACCTCGCGGGATGATCGAGACGCGGTGCACCGGGTCCGCGTTCTCGACGAAGAGCGCGACCATCGCGTGGCCGAGCTCGTGATAGGCGACCAGCCGCCGCTCCTTGTCGGACAGCACGGTCGAGCGCCGCTCGAGACCGGCGGTCACCCGGTCGATAGCCTCTTCGATGTCGTGCATCTCAACGACCTTGCTGTTGCGCCGGGCGGTCAAGAGCGCCCCTTCGTTGATGATGTTGGCGAGCTGAGCGCCCGAGAATCCCGGCGTGCGACGGGCGATCACCTTGAGGTCTACCTCGTTCGTCATCGGGACGTCCCGGGCATGGATCTTGAGGATCGCCTCGCGACCCTTGATGTCCGGGAGGTTGACCACGATCTGACGATCGAAGCGCCCGGGTCTAACCAGGGCCTGATCGAGCACCTCCGGGCGGTTCGAGGCCGCGACGATGATCACTCCCGAGTTCGGCTCGAACCCATCCATCTCGGTGAGCAGCTGCTGCAGGGTTTGCTCCTGCTCCTGATTAGAGCCGAGCTGGTTACCGGCGGCACCGGAACGGGCCTGACCGATCGAGTCGATCTCGTCGATGAAGACGATGGCCGGAGCGCGTTCGCGCGCCTGCTGGAAGAGGTCTCTCATCCGTGCCGCACCGAGGCCTACGAACATCTCGATGAACTCCGAGGCCGCGATGTAGAAGAACGGAACATCGGCCTCCCCGGCGATCGCCCGCGCCAGCAGGGTCTTACCCGTCCCCGGAGCTCCCACCAACAGCACGCCCTTGGGGATCCGAGCCCCCACGGCCTCGTACTTCTTGGGATTCTTCAGGTAGTCGACCAGCTCGACCAGCTCGGCTTCGACCTCGTCCACGCCGGCGACGTCGGCGAACGTGGTCTTCATGTCGGTGCGGTCGTAGAGCTTGGCCTTGTTCTTACCTATCTGGAGCGGGCCACCTCCGCCCCCGAGTTGGTTGCGAACGCGCCGGAAGATGAAGAAGTAGTAGAGACCACCGATGATCGCGAACGGCAAGATCCAGCCGAACAGCAACCCGGTCCACGGGCTCGGCTGCGCCCCGGACCATTCGACCTCGTTGGCCGACAAGATCTTCCCTAGCTCGAACGTGTCGTAACCCGTTCCCGGAAGCGTCGTGGTGAACTTCTTGGTGTCCTCGCCCTCGGTGTACTCGCCACTGACCGAGGTGTCGGTGACGACCGCTTCGGTCACGCTGCCGTCTTGGACGAGGTTGAGGAAGCGCGAGAACTCGATCGACTCCTGCGCCCCCGCGAGGGACGTCTGGAACACGAACAGGAGACCGAGCCCGGCGATGATCCAGGCGATCGTCACGTTCCTCTGGCGCTGGTTGTCCGGGGGCCTGGGGGCCCCGCCCGGGGGCGGGACGGGTTTCTTCCGGCGGTTCCTCGGTTTGTCCACCATGGTCAGACCCTACTAGCGCACGTC